>CAILUR010000113.1 GCA_903837445.1 uncultured bacterium
CACATGTTTTTAAAGTCTGTTCTAATACCTGCCTGTATTGACATAACCCTCTATAATAATTATAATATATGTTTGGAGTATTTGGGATACTTCTATATTTTATTAATTTTGCCAAATTTGGCAAAAATGCTTTAATGGAGGTTTAGAAAATGTCAGAGCACGATAAGAACAGCAATAAAAATGCGAAACACGAGCACGGCAAGCACGACCACGATAAAAAAGAAAATATTCAGCCACAGGCGGAAACACAGGCAGACCCTGTGGAGACGCCTGAAATGAAAATAGCCGCGCTTGAAGTAGCCATAAAAGATGAAAAAGACAAGTATTTGCGTATGCTGGCTGAGGTGGAAAACAGGCGTAAACGAATGGAAAGGGAAAGAGAAGAGTTTGTCAAGTATAATACTATAGACCTTATAAGTTCAGTTTTGCCTGTACTGGACAATATGGAAAGAGGTTTGGCTGCGGCTATTTTAGTAAAAGAAGCCGGACCCTTGAAAGACGGAATAGAAATGACTATAAAACAATTCAAAGATATTATTGCGAAACTGGGTGCTAAAGAGATAGAAACTGTCGGAGTATATAATCCGCATCAGCATCATGTAATGCAAAAAGAATACAGGGAAGATAAAGCAGAAGGCGAAATAATAGAAGTGTATCAAAAGGGCTATATGCTGGACGACAAACTCATAAGAGAAGCTTCTGTGAAAGTTGCGAGCAAAGAAAAACCTGAAAGCGAGATAAAACAATAATGGCAGAAAAAGACCTATATGCTTTACTTGGAGTATCAAAAAATGCGACTCCGGATGAACTCAAAAGTGCTTTCAGAAAAATGGCAAAAGAACATCATCCAGATGTACACCCTGAAGACAACAGAAAACACGCCGAAGAAAAGTTTAAGGAAATCGGTGAGGCCTATAGAATTTTAAGCGATCCAAAACTGAAAAGCGCTTATGACCGGTATGGGTATGAGGGAATGAAAGGTAATGCCGGTGGTGGATTCCGCGGACAGGGATTTGACGCTGACTTTGATATGAATGATTTGTTTGGAGGAATCTTTGACGATTTTTTTGGCACAGACACTGGGAGTCGCGGTGGTGGGCGGGGCAGAAACAGAATAAGAAAAGGCGAAGATGTGCGACACGATATCAACATAGATTTTATTGATGCGGCTTTTGGAAAGACCTTGCAGATAGAACTGGACCGTAAAGAGGCCTGTGAGATATGCAAGGGCGAAGGCATAAAACCTGGGACTTCAAAAAAAATATGTAAGACCTGTGGTGGCAACGGAAAAGTGCGACAGAGTCAGGGGTTCTTTTCTACGGTAATGACCTGTCCTGTCTGCGGCGGCGCTGGCGAAATTGCTGAAGCCGTGTGTGAAACCTGCAAGGGCAGGGGCACAAAAATAAAAAAACGCAAGATAGAAGTAAAAATCCCAGCGGGAGTGGCAGACGAACAATTTTTAAAAATCCCAAATGAAGGCAGTGCGGGAAGTGCGCCGGGTTACAATGGCGACCTGTACATAGGCGTGAGCATAAGAGAACACGAATATTTTAAACGAGAAGAAAGTGATATTATTCTTGAAATGCCAGTCACTATATCCCAAGCAGTGTTGGGGGATGAAGTGGAATTGCCGGGAATATATGGCATGCAAAAAATAACTATTCCAGCAGGGACTCAAAATGGGCATGTAATAACGCTTCGTGGGCAGGGGTTTCCTGCCATAAACTCAAGTGTGAAAGGCGATATGCATATAGTTTTACATGTGGATATTCCACGGGGCATAAATTCAAAGTTGAAGGATGTTTTTAAAAGTGTTAAAATATCTGAAAATATAGAGGACTATCGCGCGGTCAGCGAGTTTAAAAAGAAAATAAATAAGAAAAAGTGAGGTCAAAATGTCAGAAGATAAATTTGATGTTATCATAGTAGGCGGCGGTCCAGCAGGCTTGGCAGCGGCATTTGTACTCGCAAAAGCGGGTAAACAAGTCATTGTTTTGGAGCGCGGGGAATACTGCGGTTCAAAAAATGTATTCGGTGGCATACTGTTTACAGGGATTCTTGAAAAACTCATACCGGACTATCTTAAAGATGCGCCTTTAGAAAGAAATGTGACGCGTAGGGGATTTTCACTTTTAACTCCGACAGGTGAGCTTGGCGGGGGGTTTAAATTTGATAAATTTAACACAGCCCCTTTCAATAATTCTTTTACGACCCTCAGGGCAAAATTTGATAACTGGTTTGCTGGAAAAGCGGAAGAGGCCGGGGCTATGATAATCACAGGCGCGACCGTGGATGATTTTCTATACGATACTGATGGCAAAATAAAAGGCGTGAAAGCGCGAATGGATGATGGCGATATTCTTGGAGATGTGGTTATCCTGGCGGATGGAGTAAACTCTCTACTTGCAAAAAAAATAAAACTGCATAAAGAACTTGATCCCAAATATACGATCGTAGCGGTAAAAGAAATAATCCAACTCACAGAAGAAAAAGTTGCCGACAGATTTCATTTAAATGGAAATGAAGGCGCGGCACTTGAATATTTTGGCTGTGCGGCAAAAGGCGCGGTAGGGGCGGGCTTTGTTTATACTAATAAGGATACGATTTCAATAGGGCTTGGCGCTTCGATAAAATCTCTTATGGAACACAAATTAAATCCCAATGATGCTTTAGAATATTTTAAAAATCATCCGGCGATAGCTCCGCTTATCAGAGGCGGCGAACAGAGAGAATATTCTGCACATTTGATACCAGATGGTGGCTATGACCACATTTCAAAACTTTTTACTGACAATGTTTTGGTGGCAGGTGATGCAGCTGGATTTGTAAATAACACGCTTTTTCACGAAGGCACAAACCTTGCTATGCAGTCAGGCGTCTCGGCGGCCGAAACAGTTATTGAAGCAGGGACGAGAAAAGATTTCTCAGCGGCCTCGCTTTCGGTTTACAAAACAAAGCTCGAAGAATCTTTTGTCCTGAGGGATTTAAAACAGTTCAGAAAGACCACGGATGCGCTTGATGCCAATCCTCAGCTGTTTGAAAAATATCCTAAAATGCTGGAAGAATTGGTAAGCGAGTTATTCACTCCAGATGGCGAACCAAAATGGGACAAAGAAATGAAACTAATGGGAAAACTTTTAAAACAAGAATCCCCGTGGGGGTTGATTAAAACAGCGCTTGCAATGAGGAGGGTAATAATATGACAGCCAGAATCTTTACAGGCATAGAAGACAAGTTAGGGCTGGATAAGTTTAAGGCTTTTCATAAGCCACATTTGACACTTGAAAAAAAAGATGTGGACCAGAAAAAGCTGGTGGAGGAAAAACTTTTTATTTGTCCTGCAAAAGTTTACACGCTAAATGATAAAAACGAAATGGTAATTTCTTTTGAAAACTGTTTGGAATGTGGTACTTGTAGAGTGGTCTGTCCAGAAGAAATTGGCTGGGAATATCCTATGGGTGGGCACGGAGTCACTTACAGGTTTGGTTGAGAGTAAGCATAATAAATAGTAAAATAGGAGCTTTTAAATGATACTTGTAGTAAATGTCGGCAATACCAACATTACCTGTGGAGTGTTTGATACGGAGAAACTCGTGTTTCAAATACGCATAAGGTCAAACATAAACTATACTGAAGACCAGTACTTCGCTGTGCTTTTTGCGTATCTTCAAAAGCACGGGATAAAGGAAAAAGATATTAGAGGCGGGATTGTGGGAAGCGTGGTCCCAGCAGTGACACATATATTTGTACATATGTTTAAAAAGTATTTTAGTATAAAACCAGTTTTACTTTGCAATGCTAAACTCAATATAAAAAACAAATATCAAAGACCTCACGAGGTCGGAGATGACCGCTTGGCAAATGCCGTCGCGGGCAGAAAACTTTTTGGCAAACAAGATATGGTCATTATAGATTTTGGAACTGCGATATCTTTTGATGTGCTAAATAAAAAAGGCGAGTACTTAGGCGGGGCTATTATGCCAGGGTTAAACCTTTCTCTACAGGCGCTTTTTCAAAAGACAGCGAAACTGCCACAAGTGGCGCTTGATTTCCCAAAAAACTATATAGGTGCGACCACAGAACAGAGTGTGCAGAGTGGTATTTTATACGGTGTGGTGGGGGCTATTGATAAAATTCTCAAGGGAATAAAAAAAGAACTTGGCGTAAAAAAAATAAAAATAATTCTCACTGGTGGAGATGCTGGAAAAGAAGTGGCTGTCCGTATGGCAGACAAAGATGTGTTCATAGATAATAATTTCACCCTGAAGGGTTTTAAGTTAATATACGACTTAAACAGCAAGAAAAAAGCATAAGAGGCGGGGAAAGCTAATGTCAGGAAAAAAAGCCTACACCACAAAAAGGCCGGCGCATCCAGAGGAAGCGCATACAAAGGCGAAAAGGTTTTTCAAGCGCAAAGGGCGCAAAAGGGTGAGGACTATTCTGAAAAAAGAAACAAAAAATGCCGAATAAAAAGCCGGGCCACTGGTTTTGAGGGAAAACACATTATGATTATCGGACTGTTTGTTATATTGTTGCTGGTGCTCACCCTTCCGTTTTTTATAAAAAAAGTTGAAGAAAACCTTGAAATATTTCTTTTTATAATGGGGCTATTTGCTGTGACCCTAACCGCTCAATGGAATGCCACCCTTATTCGGGAAGCCTTGGAGGAACCAGTAAAAATTACTCTGGCAGTACTGGCGGCAGGAATTCTCTTTCGGTACATACAAAAACCAATCGCTCAAAATGTAAATAAAATAATAAGTAAAATTGGATTAAAAACTTTTGTGTTCTTAACTGTCATGCTGTTGGGATTTTTATCAAGCGTGATTACAGCCATAGTCGCGGCGCTTGTGTTAGTGGAAATAGTAAGTGCTATGCACCTTGACCGCAGGTCTGAAATAAAACTTGTCGTGGTAGCTTGTTTCTCTATAGGTTTTGGAGCGGCCCTGACACCCATAGGAGAACCCCTTTCCACCATAGTCATTGGGAAACTTAAAGATTTTCCATACAATGCTGGATTTTGGTTCATACTGGAGCATTTTTGGTATTATATAGTGCCTGCTGTTTTGGGAGTATCAATTTTGGCTGTATTTTTATGAAGGATGCGAAAACCAATGAACTCGGGTTGGTGGAAGAAGCACAGGAAGGAATAAAAGATATTATTTTAAGGACGGGAAAAATATATCTTTTTGTAATGGCTTTGGTTTTTTTAGGCACAGGTTTCAAACCTGTTGTGGATACTTATATTTCTAAAATCCCATATCAGGCGCTGTACTGGATAAATATAGTATCGGCAGTATTGGATAATGCCACGCTGGCGGCGGCAGAGATAGGACCTGCTATGGAAATGCATCAGATAAAAGCCGCTATGTTGGGACTGCTTATTGCTGGGGGAATGCTCATCCCAGGAAATATTCCGAACATAATAGCCGCTGGAAAATTAAAAATAAAAAGCAAAGAATGGGCGGAGATAGGCGTGCCAGTAGGCTTAATAATAATGGTTGTGTATTTTGGGTTTATTATGCTGGACTTGGATAAAGGAATAAAACCAGAAAAGAAAATTGAAAAAACTTATGCGCAGGTTTTAAAAAATAAGATATGAGAAATTATAAAAGTATTAAAGCAGGTCTGAGTATAGTTTAATATGGCTCGCGGCTATTGTGTCCCAGGAAGGGACCAAAGGTATTGAAGCTTTTTCCGTTGTCGGTTTAAAAGCTATGGCTGTTCTCAAAGCCTCCCTGTCATTCGGTGTTACATAATAAATATTTTCTTTTTCGGTATATCCGCGTTTTACCGAGTGGCTAGCCACGATGTATGAGCCCTGAGCTGCAGCCGCCAGAAAAGTGCCGTGTCTTGGGGTGGTGCCTTCTTTAAAAGGAAAAACGCAGACATCGCTGGAGGCAAGATAAGTACCTATAGTTTGTGCTGAAAGTTCGCCAGTAAAGTAAATGTGGTCCAAGAGCCCCTTTTCTTTTGCGAGAGACAGAAAGTGCTCGTAATAGGGTTCTTTTTTGTCTTTCAAACCCAAATGCACCCAGACTTCTTTTTCGGGATTATATGTGTCCAAAAGTAGTTCATATCCTTTTACTTGTGTGATAAAGCCAAAAGTCATTATAAGTTTCAAATCTCCGGTTATTTTAAAATCATTGAAAAGTTTTCTCTTAAAATTAGGGTCGCGCTCGCAGACTGGAACATTGGAACCGATAGGGATAGTAGAGAGTGGTTTACTGCCGATTAAAATTTTATAATAAAAAGGCAGGGAAGCATAATTTTCTTTTTCCACAAATATAAAGCCGTCAGCTCTGCTAATGTTTATGAGCATACGCATTTTGCCAAGAAACTTTAAGTCTCTTAAAGGTTCGTGAAAAGTTTCAACAATTTTTATGCTGGGGGAGGCTTTTTTGAGCATGCCGGGAAGAAAATTAAAGGAAAGGTTCTTTTTGTATTCAAGGTTTGGGTATTGAAACTGCACAATGTCAGGGGATTGGTTGAGAATTTGCTTTAGAATATTGCCGGCGTATTTTAAGTTCCAATCTTTGATAAGGGGCAATACTTTTACTGGGGCGGAGCTTTGTGGAATTGAAAGATATGAAGAAGTAATCACGGATACATCAGCACCGGCTTTAGCTATGGCTTCGCAAAGAAAACTGGAATAATCGCCGATCCCACAGCGCGCAGGTGGGTAACTGCCACATACCAGTACAATGCGATTATTTTTATCAGTCTGCATAAGGGCCCATTTTTCCAGTGAAAAAATCCGAGAAGGCTTTTAATACATATTTTATATTTTGTGGTCTTTTTATAAGCGCGGGTAGTAAAGGCCAACGCACGCACCACAATAAAACAAAAGGCAAAAAAAGCGGATAATGTTTAAGCGATATATAAAGTCTGTTGCGAGTAAAATAGTAAAGCCTCAAAGGGCTGTCGGGCAGGGTCTGGGAGACTTTATGGTATACAAGGGAAGTCTCACACATTTTTACGCTAAACCCATTTTTTTTGGCGCGGTTGCATATATCTATTTCTTCGTATAAAAGAAAAAGAGAAGCATCAAAACCTTTTATGCTGTGTATGGCAGCTGCCGAAAGCAGCATAGAACAGCCTGACACATAGTCAAGTTTTTTGTCTGAAAGGACTCCTGAAAGTTTGGAGTTTTCAAGATAGTGAGTGGTGACACCGCGAAAAGGATAATAAATACCGCCAGCAAACCATATTTTTTCCTTATCTGCATAATAATATATTTTGGAACCTGTGATTCCTATTTTAGGATTTGTTAAGAAAGGGGAGAGCAAATTTTTAAGGCAAAGAGGGTCAATTTCAGTGTCATTATTGAGTATCCAAATATGAGAGGCACCAGCTTGAAGGGCTTTTTCTATTCCAAAATTATTTCCGCCCGCATACCCAAGATTTTTAGGACTTAAGTGTATAGTCACATCTGGATGGGAGGAGGATATTTTAGAAACTGAATCATCAATAGAGGCATTGTCCACGCATACGATAAAAAAATCCACACCTTGTAGCGCTTTTACTGAAGTTATGCATGCAATAGTATCTGAAGCATTGTTCCAGTTAAGAATAACGACTCCGACCTTAGACACGAGGCTCAGCCTTTTTGGAATAAATATAACCTAAAGCTACGATAAGGAAAAAGTATATGCAGTCTTCTATGATATACATTTCTTTACCAAACACCCCTGCGGCGAGATAAGCACTCAACCAAATAAAAATTGCACAAAGCTCGATATTGTCCTGCAAAATCTCAGTAAAGAGTCTTTTAAAATATGCCATAATAAAAAGTATAAAACAGATAAGTCCTGCCAGACCTGAAGCTTGTAGGATTCCTAAGTATAGTGAATGCGGGGAAATTATGTTCTTTGAATTTCCAGTATTTATTCCATCAAAAACATATGCTGGGTCATTATGCACGCGCCAACCGAATTCGCCAAACCCAGAGCCTAAAAAATGTGAAGAAAAAATCATTTTTATGGCGGCTTTTTGAAGTTTGCTTCGTTCTGAGTTTAACATTTCCGAAGTAGAGTCTTTTAATCTTTCTCTGAAAGTTTTGTTAAAATAAAAATTAGAACCGTAGAGTGCGATAAAAATTAATATAACGAGTATTGTTTTTTTTATAATGTTGGAAGTAAAATATTTTTTGATTGCCAGCAACACCAAAAAGAG
>CAILUR010000114.1 GCA_903837445.1 uncultured bacterium
AGATTATCTCTTTCATTTCAGTTCTTTTTACTATCATATCTATCATCCCGTGCTCCAAAAGATATTCCGCCCTCTGAAAACCTTCAGGCAGTTTCATTCTTATGGTCTGTTCTATTACCCTGGGACCGGCAAACATTATGTGTGCTCCAGGTTCTGCGATATTAATGTCCCCAAGCATAGCAAAGCTGGCAGTCACTCCGCCGCCTGTAGGGTCAGTCATAACTGATATAAAAGGCAAACGCTTATCAGCAAGTCTGGAAAGTGCCGCTGAGACTTTCGCCATTTGCATAAGCGACATTATCCCTTCGTGCATACGCGCCCCACCACCTGAACCTGAGACAATTATCACCGGCATTTCTTTTTCACAGGCAAGTTCTATTATGGCTGTAAGCCGTTCTCCCATAACTGCGCCTAAAGACCCGCCCAGGAAACTAAAATCAGTTACCCCTAAAGCTACCGCCATTCCTTTTATTTTTCCTTTTCCTACCACCGCGGCCTCAGACAGACCTGTTTTTTGTTTTGTTTTTTCAATTTTTTCCATATACCCAGGAAACTCCAGATAATCCGCAGTCGTGATATTTTCAAACATACTTGTAAAAGTCCCCTCATCTATCAATGCCGCTATTCTCAATGTGGCATCTATCCTATTATGCAGCCCGCATTTTGGGCATACCGCAAGATTATCTTCAAGGGTCTTACTCAACATAACTTCCCCGCATTTAGAACATTTCAACCACATTCCTTCGGGAATCTTATCTTTTTTCTCTGTTTTCTTAATAATCGTATACTTAGGTCTATCAAACCAAGCCATTTAGTCTCCTTTTATTTTAGAAATTTTTCTAAATACGCTTACAGCTTTCTTTACTATTTCAGGATCAAATTTCTTCCCAGCGAGTTTTCCTATTTCTCTAATACTAAATTTTATTGGCAATCCTTTTCTATAAGGTCTGTCAGAAGTCATAGCATCAAAAGTGTCAGCTATGGATATTATTCTGGCAAACTCTGGTATGGCTTCCCCTATTATTCCATTTGGATACCCTGTCCCATCATAATTCTCGTGATGAGATAGTATCACGAGAAGCGTTTCTTTAAGCTGAGGTATTTTCTCAAGTATTTTTACTCCGTTACTGGGATGCTCTTTTATTATTTCATATTCCGCATCAGTGAGTTTATCCGGTTTTATCAATATGCTTTCAGGCACTCCCATTTTTCCTACATCGTGCAAAATAGCTGCTATGCGTAACGCTTCCATTTTTTCAATTCCATAGCCCATTTTTATGCCGATCAATTCGGAATACTCTGTCACTCTTCTTGAATGTCCACGGGTGTAAGGATCTTTAGCATCAAGAGTGTTTACAATTGCGTCTATGGTATTAATAAAAAGTTTCTGCAGGTTATGAAACAATTTAGCATTTTCCATAGCCACTGCCGCCTGATTTGAGAGTGACACAAGCAATTCCTCATCCTGTTGATTAAAAAATTCTTTATTTTTTTTATTTATCACTTCCATAACTCCGATCATTTTGCCTTTTGATTTAAGTGGCACAGCAATAACGGAATGTGTTACGAAATCTAATTTTTGGTCCATTTTTTTATAAAATCTCGGGTCTCTTTGAGCATCCTCCACAATCAAAATTTTGTCCTCGCGGATAACCCAGCCAGCAATTCCCTCTCCTACCGGTATGCGTATTTCTTTCAGCTCGCCTTTTTTAGAACCCGTTACTGTTTGAAAAACAAGCTCATTTCCACCCTCTTCCAATAATAGAATTGACCCTGCTTCCGCCTTTAACTGCGTTGTTGAAATTTCAATTATTTTATCCAAAAGACTATTTAGATTAATAGTAGAGTTTATTTTTTGGCTTATTTCCATAATATTTTCGAGAAGATGGACTCTCTCTTCTTTTTCTAAAAGTAATTCTTCATTTTTTATTATCATAGCTATAAAAGTCGCAAAAAACGAAATCCTTTTAAGATCAAAACTATTAAAAGCTTTCCCATTTTCTTTATTCCACAGTTCCAGCACCCCGACCGTTTCCTTATCTATAATTAAAGGTGCGCACAAAACATTTAGTATTTTTCCTCCCCCCTTTTTCCTTTCCCATTTTTCATTCGGTTGTGGTCCGTGTGCGAGGGTCGCTTTCCCCGAAACCGCCACCCACCCGCATATTCCGTTACCCACCCCCACTCGCATTTCTTTATATTTTTTAGCGTTGTGTCCTTTTACCGCTGCAAAATAAAGCATTTTTGTTTTCATTTCCGTTAAGATTATAGCGCCCTCTTTACTTCCGATTGTTTGCATTACCCTACTAAGAAACTTACTTAATATTGTTTTAAGGTTAAACTTTTTTTTTGTACTCTCAGATACTTGTCGTAAAATATCAAGTTCGTCTTGAATCTGAATGTTTTTTTTCGTGTATTTATCTGCATAGCCGCTTTTTATATGCTTTGCACTCGCCATAACTTTAGCGACATTTTTTTCAAGCTTTTTATTTTTCATATTCAAACACCTCTTTGCTAAATTTCTTTACAAAGTTTCGCGCCTTTGACAGCATTTTCTTTTTATCCTCGCTATTTTCATTTATTATCTTTACAAAAGCGCTACCCACTATGACTCCGTCCGAATACTTCAAAACTTCTTTTACCTGCTCTGGTTTAGAAATTCCAAATCCAGCAAACACCTGTCTTTTTCCCATTTTTTTAAACACAGCCGCCTTTTTATAATCATTTAGCGCACCTGTTTTAACTCCTGTAGTCCCTTTCACAAGTATATAATACAAAAACCCACTTGTTTTTTCCACCATTTTTCTAGCTCTTTCTACACTGCTGGTGGGGGCAGTTAGGTAAATTATATCATATCCAGCGCTTTTAGCAACTTTTCCAAAGTTTTCATCTTCATCATATGGTCTGTCAGGAATAATAGCTCCATCCAACCCCGCTTTGAGCGAATTAGCAATAAACTTTTCAAAACCGTACTTATAGATAATATTATAATAAGTCATAAAGACCATAGGCGTATCAAATTTCTTTCTCACAGCTTTTACTATTTTAAGGGTTTTATCTATATCTGCGCCATTTTTCAAAGCGCGTTCGCCTGCGAGTTGTATGGTTTTTCCGTCTGCTATAGGGTCGGAAAACGGAATCCCAATTTCTATAAGGGACACCCCTTCTGTACACAACATTTCAAGCAGGGCTTGTGTGGAAGCCATATCCGGATCCCCTGCCATTAAATAGATAATGAGTTTTTTCCCTTTTACTTTTTCCAACTTTTCAATTCTATTCATTTAAGCTCCGTCATATTGGTCTCTATTTTTAAACTTATACAGTGCGAGGCCTGACTTATTTTTTTAAATAATCAATTACTGTGTTTACATCCTTATCGCCCCTGCCCGAAAGACACACTATAGTCAGTTCATTCTTTTTCAATTTCATTTTTTTAAGATACGCAATTGCGTGCGAGGACTCCAACGCCGGAATTATTCCTTCAAGTCTAGAGAGCGTCATAAAGCCCTCTACTGCTTCCTTGTCAGTGACAGTGACATACTGCGCTCTTTTAATGTCTTTAAGGTATGAGTGCTCTGGTCCCACTCCAGGATAATCAAGTCCAGCAGAAATAGAATGCGTGTTGAGAATCTGTCCTTTTTTATCTTGTAAAATATATGTTTTTGTTCCGTGAAGTATTCCCACAGAACCTTTTGAAAGAGTTGCCGCGTGCATAGCTGTCTTTATTCCCAAACCACCTGCTTCTACTCCAAACAATCTAACTTTTTTATCATTTAAAAACGGATAGAACAGACCAATAGCATTTGAACCGCCCCCCACACAAGCTACAAGATTATTAGGAAGTCTGCCTTCTGCTTTTAAAATCTGCTGTCTAGCTTCCTTTCCTATCACTGCCTGAAAGTCTCTGACCATAGCAGGATAAGGATGAAAACCAGACACCGTACCTATGAGATAAAAAGTATCGTCCACATTTACCAGCCAATCCCGAATAGCTTCGTTCATAGCATCTTTTAAAGTTTTTGTTCCAGAAGACACTGAGTTCACTTTTGCTCCGAGGATATTCATACGGAATACATTCAATGCCTGCCGTTTAATATCTTCCTCGCCCATATACACTTCGCATTTCATTCCAAACATAGCCGCCACAGTAGCCGCCGCCACTCCGTGCTGTCCAGCACCTGTCTCCGCGATTATTCTTTTTTTTCCCATTCTTTTGGCGATAAGAATCTGCCCCAGCGTATTGTTAATCTTATGCGAACCAGTGTGATTTAAATCCTCGCGTTTTAAATAAATTTTCCCGCCGAATTTTTCCGACAACCGCTCGGCAAAATATAAAGGGTTAGGTCTGCCAGCATACTCTCGCAGATAATAGTTATATTCTTCCCAAAACTTTTTATCTTTCAAAGCTTTTTTGTATTCTTTTTCAAGCTTGTCTATCAACGCTCTAAGGGTTTCCGGAGCGTAACTGCCTCCAAAAATCCCAAAATGTCCTTTCTTATCCGGCAAACTCATTTAAAACTCCTTGTGGTCAGGGTTCGTGCCCACCAAACTAAACCGATTTTATATTTTTAAATAATGCGTCTATTTTTTTATGGTCTTTCTTTCCCGGAACCTTTTCCACTCCAGAAGATATATCAAGTCCCCACGGCTGACAACTTTTAACAGCCATCACAGCATTTTCAGGGCCTATGCCTCCCGCTAAAAAAAACGGTTTTTTTATTTTAATTGCTTTCAGTACTTTCCAGTCAAACTTTTTACCTGTCCCGCCGTATATGTTTTTTACAAACCCGTCAAAGACAAACCCATCTACATATTTTTCATATTTTTTAATATCGGTTTTTACTTGGGCACTGGTTTTGACTCTTATTCCCTTTACCACCATTTTTGCCTTTACTTTTTTCACTTGTGCGATGCTTTCTTTACCTTGCAGTTGAACCATTGTCAACCCTACTTTCACAACCGTGGCATTAATTTTTTCCGGTTTTTCATTCACAAATATTCCAGCCTTGAGAGTAGCCCCACGGAGTTTCTTGCTTATTCCCGCCGCAGCAATGGGTTCTATCTGTCTCGGGCTTTTCGCAAAAATAAAACCTATGACAGCCGCGCCTTTTTTTTCTGCATATAAAGCATCGCGCGTATTCGTTATCCCGCAGATTTTTATTTTAGTCGTTGCCATACTTGTTCATTATTTCCCTGATATCGCTCTTTATCTGTGTTTCTTTTGCTTTCATAAACATAGACCCGATAAGCACGCCTTTTATTCTGGAATCTATTTTTATTTTTTCAATATCAC
>CAILUR010000115.1 GCA_903837445.1 uncultured bacterium
ACAACCGAGATATTGGATTACCCGCACTATACGAGGCCGCGCGAGTTCGCGGGAATGAATGTACCTGAAGTGCTTTTTTCTGGAAATCACGCAGAAATTAAGAAGTGGAGAGCGAGAAAAGCGCTTGAGAAAACATATAAAAACAGACCGGATCTTTTAGATACGGCAAAATTGACAAAAGAGCAAAAAGCAATGCTGGAAAGCATTAAGAAAGGAGAAACTTAAAATGCATCAGTTAATAGAGTTGATTGAGAAAAAGAATCAGAAAAAGGGAAGAGAGTCATCGAAACTTACTATAGGAAGCACCGTGAAGGTGAACTTTCGAATAGTAGAAGTGAGCAAAGAAAGGATACAGGCCTTTGAGGGAATTATTATTGCCAAAAAGGGAACGGGGCTCAATGAAATGATAACCGTTAGAAAAATATCCTTTGGCGGGATAGGCGTGGAAAGAACTTTTCCACTTCACTCCCCTGTAGTAGAATCAATAAAAGTATTGAAACCAGGGCAGACAAAGAGAGCCAAGCTATACTATATTCGCGATAATTTTGGACGCAAGGCCAAGAAGCAGACAATGAAGTTCGAAGACGAGTCGCGTAAAGATGGCGAAATGGCTATTACAAAAGAAGAGACAGGGCTTGTGATAGATGTAGTAGTAACCAAGGCAGTCAACCCGCTGAAAGCGGCGAAGCGGTCTGTAAAAGGAAAATAAAAGGATTTCATTCCGTTTTGTTTATGCGGGGTGTAAATATAGACAAAGGCGGAGCCGTGCTTATGGTTCCGCCTTTTCTTTTATAAAAGAAAGTTATTTGTGATTAAAAAGAGGAAAAAATGCGCGTAATAATAATCGGAAATGGAGTTGCTGGAATAACAGCGGCAGAGACAGTAAGAAAGAATAATTCAGAATGTGAGATATTAATACTCAGCGCAGATAAATTTCCTTATTATTCCAGGCCACGGCTTATTGAGTATCTGGGTGGAAAAATAAGTGTACGGCAACTGATTATACATGGCAATGAATGGTATGAAGGCAAAAATATTAAAATTAAAATATGTGCTTTAGTCAAAAAAATAGACTGTAAAAACAACACCATAACTACGGCAGAAGGACTGGAACTTAATTATGATTATTTGGTCATAGCCTCGGGCGCAGTTCCGTTTGTGCCTGATTTCCCAGGAACGGATGCTGAGGGAGTATTTACGCTTAGGTCCATAGAAGATGCGGATGCGATAATGACCTATGCCAAAGGAAAAAAGAAAGCGGCTATTTTAGGTGGAGGACTTTTGGGTATAGAGGCTGCCATTAGCATGATTTCGCTGGTAAATGAGGTAACTGTGATTGAGACCTTTGATAGGCTACTTCAAAGACAATTGGATGCTGAAGGCGCACAGATGCTTAAAAATATGCTTGAAGCAAAAGGACTGAAATTCTTAATTGGAAAAAAAACTGAGAAAATTATAAAAAAAGAAAATGGGCTTGGACTTATATTTAAAGATGGTACTGAACTTGATACAGAAGTAATGCTTGTTTCAGCTGGCATAAGACCAGCTGTCACGCTTGCCAAAGAGGCTGGACTTGAAGTAAATAAAGGAATTGTGGTGGATGATTTTATGAGGACGGCGATTGCAAATGTCTTTGCTTGTGGAGATGTGGCTGAACATAAAGGCAAACTCTACGGAATATGGCCTGTTGCGAAAGATCAGGGATATTTCTGTGGCACAAATGTAACGGGGCAAGGAGTGAGTTATCCAGGGAGTTTTGTATCTACTCGACTAAAAGTGGCTGGGATAGAGGTCGCCTCGCTGGGAAACATTGAAGAGGAAGATGGAGTAGAGATCATAACTAAAAAAGATGAGCCAGCAGGTATATATAAAAAATTATTTTTAAAAGAGAATAAACTCATAGGCGCTATTCTTTTGGGAGATGCTGCTGCTGGAGCAAAATTGCAAGGGTTCATTAAATCTCAGGAAGATATGACCTTTTTAAAATCACAACTTATTTAAAATTATTTTTTATATATTGAAAAATAAATAGCAAAAGGGGCTGCGGTTATTAAAAGCATTATGGCCTTGATACCACCTACTGGAAAATACTGAATAAATAAAACAAATAAACCAAGTATAAAAATTCTCCCGATTGCAATGGGGACATCCCTTGCCACAATATATTCCATTTTCTTCTCGTGTGCATTCATATCAAGCGCTATTGTGTCAAAGGCATGTGCGGACAAAGGAATCCTTATGAGATAGTCGGCTACCCCAGCAATTATGCCATAAATAAGTAATGTGGAAAATTCAATCTTTATCATTAAGGCAAGCGTGGCTAAAAGATATAAAAAACTGCCTATGAGGACATAACTTGCTCTTTTGTGTGGTTTAGAAAATTTCCCAATGATATAAGAAGAACAGATGGTTATGACAGATACGATGAGGGCATACTTACCAAAAGAAAACTCACTGCCTGTGGACTTGTAAACAAGGATTCCAACGAGAAACAGGGAAATAGTATCTTTGGCAGCCAACCAAAAATAGGCCCACATAGTGCCGCGCCATTGTTTGCTTCCTCCAAAGATAAGCGATGCTACCTTATAGGTAGTTTTAATAGGTCCGGATTTCAATCCAGAAGAAAGAATACTTGAAATAAGAAAGAAAATTACTGAAGCAATAAATATAATATAGTAGCCTTTAAAATCAGGGACAGAAAAAGTGATATACCCAGCGGCAAAAGGCGCCACAAGTGCACTCGCTCCGCTTAAGATAGACATATTGGCATAAAATTTATCTCTGTTTTCAGTAGAGGTATAGTCAAATATTAATATATGAAGTCCAAAAAAATAAAATCCCATACCTAAGCCCTTTATTAAACCCAGTAGAACTAAGTTAAAGGGGTGAGTAATGTCTTTATTCAAGAGCAAAACTACAATATAGAAAAGGATATAAAAATAAATGCCGAGTTTATATATGTTTAATCTGTCGGTTTTCTGTCCCCATAAACCCGCCAGGTAGAAAACAAAGGGGATTACTATATATCCAGAAACCATATAAAGGGTCAATAACATAAAACTTTCTTTTAATTTCCATATATAAATGTTTACAAAGACATCAGATAGGGCTGAAGCGAGTGTGAAGAAGCCAACTATGGATAGAAGTGTTTTTATATTTTTTTCTTTTTTCATGGTGGTTATTATATGGCTTAAACGTGTAAATGACAAGAGAAAACGAATATTCAAGGGTTTTTATGAAAAAATCTTTTTATAAAATGTTTATTCGGGCGGGTATGTAGAATTGACAAAGAAAAATGCATGTATTATAATTATTTGTTTATGGTATGTATATGAAAATGAGAATAAATCAGTTAAACGCAGAATTGTTTTGGAGGGAAAGTGAGTAAAGCAATAAGTGAAATTATGGAAATTGTTGAAATGCGAATGAATAAGGTCAGAGGCAGTCATGATCTTGAACATACAAAACGAGTATATACTATGGCTGTTAAGTTGGCAAAAAAAGAGAAAGCCGATTTGAATATAGTAAAACTTTCAGCGATACTTCACGATATTGCCAGACATAAAGAGGATTTAAGCAAGGGCCGCTTATGCCACGCCAAAGTCGGTGCTGAAACTGCCAGAAAAATTTTGAATAAGGCAGGTTTTAAAATAAAGGTAATAAATGATGTATGCCACTGCATAAGAACTCATAGATTTAGGGATAATTATATGCCTGAAACAATTGAAGCAAAAGTGCTTTTTGATGCGGACAAATTAGATTCCATAGGTGCCATAGGAATTGGCAGAGCTTTTTTATTTGCTGGAGAAGTGGGAGCAGCTCTTAATAATAAGGCGCTGGATATAGCGAAGACAAAACCGTATACAGAAGAAGACACCGCATACAGGGAATATATGGTAAAATTAAGATATATAAAGGATAAGTTATTCACAAAAACAGGAAAAAAAATGGCTAGCGATAGACATTCTTTTATGAAAACTTTTTTTAAAAGATTTGCTCTGGAATGCGCGAGTAAAAAGTGATAAAAAATGGAGGAAATATGAAAAAGAAAATTACAAAGAAAAAGATGGTAGTCGCATTAAAAAATGAGCACAAAGTAGTAACAACAGACAAAAATCTGATTTATCTCGGCTCTTTGGACACGGCCGATCGCAGATATTTTGTAGAAGTAAGAAAAACCGATGCGGGGACATTTTTAAATATAAGTGAAGCGAAAATTCCTGGAGATGTAAAGGATGAACAGAGAATTGCTGTGCCGCTTAAATTCTTAAAAGAATTTCACAAAATGATTAAAGGCGCATACATTTCTACGCACAATGCTTTTTCTGAAGATAAAATTAAGAAGTTTTAATATATAAAAACCACTAAAAAAAGTGTAGTTAATTAGGAGTTTGTTTAAATGGATTTTTTGACAATGGTTGTTGTGGGGATAGGACTATCTATGGATGCCCTTGCGGTGTCTATTTGCGGTGGTATGACTGCGCGGGACAGGTATTTGCAAAGAGCGCTTGTGTTTGGCGTCGCTTTTGGATTTTTCCAGTTTTTTATGGTATTTTTAGGTTGGTCTGCAGGGACGGGGATTATTTTAGTTGTAAAAAAGTTTGCTCCTTGGATTGCGTTTGGTCTTTTAATGTTAGTGGGCGGAAAAATGTTTTTTGAAGCTTTTAAACCTGAAGAAAAAAAATATGGTATAGATGCTTTTGATTTAAAAATTTTGCTCACCCTTTCTGTTGCGACCAGTATTGATGCCCTTGCAGTAGGAATGAGCTTTGCTTTTCTATATGAAAAAATTTTGATTTGGCCGGCTTTGTTAATAGGTGCTGTGACACTTGTGATTTCTTTTATAGGCGCTATTTTGGGAAAAAAATAGGTACTCTTTTAGGTAATAAGGTTGAAATTGTCGGAGGGCTTATACTTATCGCGATAGGAATAAAAATACTCTTTGAACACTTGGCAAAATAATCAGCTAAATATAAGGATATAAAATGTTTGAAAATATAAAAACAACTCTGCGTGCTTTATGGAATCCTGCTATGTATCACGGTTTGGGAAAAGGTAAAAATTATTTTGAGGGTTGGTTTTATAAATGTGTCGATAAAAATGGTGAAAATATTTTTGCGATAATTCCAGGGGTATCGTTTGGCGGAATTGAATCGGATAAGCATTCTTTTATTCAAGTGTTAAATGGAATTACAGGGCAGGTCCATTATTTTATTTATAAGTTTGAAGATTTCTCCGGTTCAAAAAAAGATTTTGAAATACGCATAGGTGCAAATGTTTTTAGCAGGGAAGGAATCAAACTTGACATTGATAAAGATGGAGTTGCTATAAAAGGAGAACTAAAATTTGAAGGGCTAAAACCTTGGCCGGTATCATTTTTATCACCGGGAATAATGGGCTGGTATGCGTTTGTCCCGTTTATGCAGTGTTATCACGGAGTCTTAAGTATGGACCATGTTATCAATGGAAGTCTTTCATATAATAATAATACAATTGATTTTACCTCGGGGCGTGGTTATACGGAAAAGGACTGGGGACAGGCATTTCCAGAGAGTTGGATATGGATGCAGTCAAACCATTTTGATTCTCCTGAAGTATCTCTCACAGCATCAATTGCAAAAATACCATGGCTGGGAAATTATTTTACTGGTTACATTGCTGGGCTATTGTATAAAGGCAAACTATACAGGTTTACTACATATAATGGTGCTGTATTGGAAAAAATAACTTTTCAGGAAAATGTTTTGCGAATGAACTTTATCGATAAGGATTATGTACTTGAAATAGAAACTGGGCACGCTGGAGGTGGGAATCTTAAGGCGCCTTTACCCAAGACCGGTATGAAAGGAAGAGTAAACGAGAGCCTTAAATCCATAGTGAGAATAAAGCTTTTTAAAAAGAACGGGGAGCTTATATATGAAGGAAAAGGGCTAAATACAGGACTTGAAATTAATGGCGATATTGAACGACTTATTAAGGGTCTGGAATAAAACAAAAAAC
>CAILUR010000116.1 GCA_903837445.1 uncultured bacterium
GAATTAGCAGTGAGGGGCTTAAAATTACAATATTTTTTTCCATAGCTTTTTCATATATTCCAGGCGAATTTTGAATAGCGACAGCAAGCGCGGGCTCTACCGGAACAAACATAAAGACAAAATCAGGACTATTTACGCCATCGAGGTTTTGATATTTTTTTTCGCTGAGTTCTTTGATATGTTTATCAATAGAAAGGATATGTTCTTTAAGCGCAATATCCTTTTCGTCGCCTTCACTGCTGGAATATCTCTCATACGCAGACAATGACACTTTTGAATCAATAACTATATGTTTGTTGTCAGGCAGTTCAATTATGACATCTGGCCTGTAGGTTTTTGCCTCGTGTGAGGTGATGGACTTTTCGCGGGTATATTCTCTGCCTTCTACCATTCCTGATTTTTCTAAAATAAGTTCAAGCGTGACTTCTCCCCAGTTGCCTTGTGTTTTGGATTCGCCTTTTAAGGCCCGAGTCAGATTATTTGTGTCATCAGACATTTGTTTATTAAGGTCAAACATTTGTTTAATTTCTGCTTTCAAACCAGCGCGATCTTTGCCATCAATTTCTGTTTTTGTTTGAAGCTCGCCGATTTTTTCTTTCAAAGGTTTTAAAAGCTCGTCAATTTTAACTGAGTTTTGATCGGTAAACTTTTTGCCTGTCTCTTCAAGCATTTTTCTGGAAATCAGTTCAAACTCTTTTGTAAATTTTTCCTGCAGGGTTTCCATATCCTGTTTTGATTCTGTCAGTCTTGTTTCCAAGGACTTAAACTCGGCCTCTTTGCCGACCAGCGCAGACTGCGCCTTGTTTGCTTTTTCTCTTTCAATACTGAGGTCTGCCATAAGTTCGGTTTTTCTGTTTTCAAGTATGCGAGCGTTTTCTTCCGCCTTTGTTTTCTCAGTCATAAGCGCATCATACTTTTCCTGTGCCACTCCGACAGTATTTTGCCGGCTATTGGCCTTCACAAATAAATATGCTATAACCCCGCCTATGACAAGCCCTATCCCGAGCATAATATATTGCATATTTGCGCCTCCAGTATTTTATTTTTACCCCAGTTGCTTCGCGAAACTATCTCGCGATTTACATGAAAAGTTTTTGGGAAATATTTATCGTGATATCCATAATCGCCGTTGGAAATAAGCCCAACAATAAAATGCAAACAAGCATAAGAATTATCGCGACCTTAACGGTGATTGGGACTTTTATTTTTTCAATTTCTTTTGTCCTGTCGTGCAGGTACATTTGTTTTAAAATAAGCAGATAATAATAAAGTGAAACCGTGCTGTTGAGGGCGGCTATGATTACCAGCCAAGCATACCCTTTTTGCATAGCGGCATAAAATAAATAAAACTTTCCGACAAACCCAGCCAGCGGTGGAATCCCCGCAAGTGAGAGCAAGGCAAGTAAAAAAGCCATAGCCAGCATAGGCTCTTTTTGTGCGAGGCCTGCGTAATCTTCTATATAGTCCGACTTGACTGCATTTGAAAAAGCAATAATTACTCCGAATGCTGCCATATTTGTAAACACATATACTGGCAAATAAAATAATACTGCGCTAGTCCCTACTACCGAAGCGCCTACAAAACCGACGAGAATATAGCCCGCCTGTGAAATTGTAGAATAAGCGAGCAAGCGTTTTATATTTTTTTGCGGGATAGCTATCAGGTTGCCCAGCGTCATAGTGAGCACAGCAAGCCCCGCCATTATCGGCACCCAAATCTGTTGTAAATCCAAAAACGAATATGTGAACAAACGAATAGCAAACACAAAGCCTGCGGCTTTTGAAGCGACTGAGATAAAAGCTGTAACAGGAGTCGGTGCGCCCATATACACATCTGGAGTCCATACATGCATAGGCACCATAGAAAGTTTGAACCCCACTCCCAAAATCATCATTATCAAGCCCACAGTGAGGAAAGCGCCTCCCTGCTGTTTCGAAAAATATAACATTATTTTTTCAAGGTAGGTCGTGCCTGTGGCGCCGTAAACAATACTTATGCCGTAAAGCAAAATCACAGACGACAGCGCGCCCAAGAGCACATATTTCAAACCCGCTTCAAGCGACAAATCATCTTTTTTGTATATCGCTGTCAGCCCGTATAAGCTGATAGTCGTAGTTTCAAGCGCGATATACAAAGTAATAAGTTCTTTGGAAGAGACCATAAACATCATACCCAGAGTGGCTGTCATAAGTAAGACATAATAAGCGCCCTGATGTTTTTCTTTGAGGGTTATAGTATTTATAGATAATAGTCCTGTCACTGCGGCGGCAATGAGAATCACAATCTTTGAAAACCAAGAAATCCCATCTGCCACATAAGCGCCATTGAAAAGGCTTCCCTCTTTTTTCCAAAATATCAGCAGTCCCAAAAGCACGAGAGTAAAGACTAAATATGCCCAGCCCAAAATCTTTTTTCTGCCTTTGAGTGCTATCTCCAAAAACTTGCCATAATCATCCACGGCAAAATCAAGCATAAGCAGTAAAACAATAAATCCAGCCGCTAAAAATTCAGGCATCATTATGGACATACGGTCACATACCTCCGAGTTTTTGCGCTATCGGCAAAACCGCCGAATGAATTACATTCATCATATAGAAAGGATACACTCCGATAAGGATAATAAAAAACATAAGTAAAACCAGAGCTGTCGTTTCTACTTTGTTGGCATCTGTCAAGGCGACTTCGTGCGCCATATAAAATTTTCCATAAAACATTATCTGTATAGCGCGAAGCACATAAAAAGCAGTGAAGACAATTCCCAGTACACTTATTATAGTAATCACAGGAAAAGTTTTATACGCGCCTATAAAGACAGAAAGCTCTGCGACAAAACCGCTCATTGCCGGCAAGCCAAGCGAACATAAACCTGTCATAATAAAAAACACTGCAAGCAGCGGCATTTTTTGGGCGAGACCGTTCATTTCATTTATCATTCTGGTGTGCGTTCTACCGTAAGTCATTCCTATCAGTCCGAAGAAAAGTCCAGTCATAATTCCGTGTGAAAACATTTGCAAAACAGC
>CAILUR010000117.1 GCA_903837445.1 uncultured bacterium
CACTACTTTTTGTTCCTTCATTATTTCTTCCACTGCCTTTATAGTATCTCTTGTCTGGGCGGCTTTTTCAAAATTTTTTTCTTCCGAAAAGGCTAACATTTCCAAGGTGAGTTTTTGTTTGAGGTCTCTATAATTACCGTTTAAAAAAGCTTTTACCGCTTTCACTGTTTTCATATAATTTTCTTCGGAAATAAATTGCACACAAGGCGCACTACAAACTCCTGTATCATAATATATACAAGGTCTTTTCAAAGGCCGACCTGACAGGTCAAGAGTGCATTGCCTTATTTTAAACACCCTATAAAGCATAGCCACAACCCGCTTGGCATCCCCTGAAAAAAACGGCCCAAAATAAATTGATTTTTTATCCTTGGTATTTCTGGTGATATATACTCCAGGGTACTTTTCTTTCATAGCTATTTTTATAAAGGGATATGACTTATCATCTTTTAGCATTATATTATATTTGGGTTTGTGTTCTTTTATAAGGGTGTTTTCCAAAATAAAGGCTTCCAGTTCTGTTTTTGTGACAATAAAATCTAAGTCCTTTACATTCTCTGCCAACTGCTCAGTTTTCACATCTTTACGCCCGCCCTGAAAATACGACCGCACACGGCGTCGGAGGTTTTTAGCTTTGCCTACATAAATGACTTCGCCACCGATATTTTTAAATATATACACCCCTGGTTTTTCAGGCAGTGAATTAATTTTATATTTTTCCATTTTCACCCACATATAGTTTTAAATCATATAATTATACCACAATTTGACTTTTACGCTTATCAGGGCTATAATTTACCTGAGGTGGTTTATGGCTGATGAGATAAACAGAATTCCTCTGGTGAGAGATATTCGGTCCCCGTTTATTAATGAACACGGGCACGAAAATAATTCACGCAAAAAAAAGGGAAAAGAGGATAAAGCCGACTTCAAACGCGATCTCCTTGAAAAAGAAGATAAACTACTTCATAAAGTGGAGACTCAAAACCTGCCTCATCAGCAAATAGACAACCCTCTTTTAGACTATGTTTTAAAAAAATCTAAAAAAGAAGAAAAACCTTAAACCTTGCCCTTATTTACACAAGTATTTTTTTAAGGTATACTGATTTTAACAACAATTTAAAGGCGGTGGCATTTATGAGTAAAGAAAAAAAAGAAACGCCAGAAACGGCACCTCAAGAGAAACTTTCTCCAGAAGCGGCATTTATAAAGGCAAAAAAAGAAAAACCTTGGGAAAAGTTTAGACAGCAGAGTAATGTGGGTTCAGGGAAGGCCTATGGTGCCAACAAACCAAAAAACTTCAACAGAAAGTCAGGTATGTAGCCCAAAAGTTTTTCTCTTATCAAATAAAAAACCGGAATAAAATCCGGTTTTTTTTATGTCAGTCGTTTCTTCCAAAATCATATTTATTTTTTTTCTTAGGTTTTGCCTTGCCGTCTTTAAGGTCCGCTATTCTGTCTCTGATACGCGCCGCATTTTCAAAGTTCATTGCTTTTGCTTCTTTTCTCATTTCTCCCTCAAGATGTGTTACCAGCTCTTCTATATCTTTAAACTTTTCTTCCGTTTTATCATTCAACAGAGGTATCGTATAATAGTCCATTTCATAAACACTTGTCATAATGCTCTTAATCTGTTTTTTTATGCTTTTAGGAGTAATATTGTTTTCTTTATTATATTTCACCTGTTTTTCTCGCCGGCGTCCCATTTCTTTAATCGCCCTGTCCATAGACCCAGTTATTTTATCAGCATACATTATTACCCGACCATTTAAATTTCTCGCAGCACGGCCAGAAGTCTGTATCAAGGATTTATCCGAGCGCAAAAATCCTTCCTTGTCCGCATCCAAAATAGCCACCAAAGAGACCTCCGGAATATCCAAGCCCTCTCTGAGTAGATTAATACCAATAAGCGCCGAAAACTTGCCTTCCCTAAGTTCTCTTATTATCTGTATTCTTTCAAGTGTTTCAATATCTGAGTGGAGGTATTTACATTTAATATTTTTCCCTTTCAAAAATTCCGAAAGACTCTCAGCCATTTTTTTAGTCATAGTGGTGACCAAAACTCTTTCATTTTTTTTAGCACGGAGGTTTATTTCATCCATAAGGTCGTCTATCTGCCCCTTTGTCGGCCTTATTTCTATCTCTGGATCTACAAGTCCTGTCGGTCTTACTATCTGTTCCGCTATCTTTTTCCCGCTGAGTTCCAGTTCATAATCATCTGGGGTAGCAGAAACAAAAACTGTCTGATTGAGGCGTTGCGTAAACTCCTCAAAGTTTAGCGGCCTGTTGTCAAAAGCGCAGGGCAATCGAAACCCATAATCTATCAGATTTTTCTTTCTCGAATAGTCCCCACCCTGCATACCGTGTACTTGGGGGAGAGTGACATGTGATTCATCTATAAATAAAACAAAATCTTTTGGAAAATAATCAAGCAGCGTAGAAGGTGGAGTGCCTGGTGCCCTGCCTTCTATCACCCGCGAATAGTTTTCTATACCAGTGCAATACCCCATTTCCAGAAGCATTTCAATATCATAATTAGTTCTGGTCTTCAGCCGTTCATACTCCACTGGTTTCTTTTTAAAGTCAAGCAAGCGCGTATTTAATTCTTTTTTAATGCTTGTGACTACCCGTTCTATGGTATTTGCTGGCATGACATAGTGCGTGGCTGGATATATCATTGTCCGGCGAAGAGTATTTTTTACATTTTTGCTTACTGGGTCTATTTCCACAATTTTTTCCACCAAGTCCCCAGACATTTCTATCCGTATAGCAGTTACTGCATAGGAAGGATAAATTTCTATCACATCCCCTTTTACCCGAAAAATTCCCTGAGTAAATTCAAATTCATTTCGTGTAAATTGTATTTCAATAAGCCGTTTTGATATTTCATCTATTGAAACAGTTGTTCCCTCTTCAATAAAAAAACCCATTTTTTTATAGTTTTCCGGTGACCCTATACCATATATGCAGGACACACTGGCTATTATAATTACATCTTTACGGGTCAAAAGCTTATATGTAGCTGCGAGTCTTAGCCTTTCAAGCTCAGCATTTACAGAAGAATCCTTCTCAATAAACAGGTCTTTATGCGGCATATATGCTTCTGGCTGGTAATAATCATAATACGAAACAAAATATTCTACAGCATTATCAGGGAAAAACTCTTTAAATTCCATATAAAGCTGTGCCGCAAGAGTTTTATTATGAGATAAAATAAGGGTGGGCCTATTTATTTCTTCTATGACTTTTGCCATAGTAAAAGTTTTCCCGGAGCCAGTGACTCCAAGAAGGGTCTGATATTTTTCCCCATTTTTAATACCTTTTACGAGAGTTTCTATGGCGCGGGGCTGGTCGCCAGCAGGTTCGTATCCTGCCTTTATTTTGAACTTATCCATTCACTCCCTCACACCTATACGACTTTTAAAATCAAATGACCCGGCATTGAACTTTCTATCAATGCCGGGTCATTTTTACAAAACCGCTTTTAACTTTCAGCGGATTAAAGTACCTGTGTTTTTAAATCTTTGGCTACTCTGAATTTTACAACTCTTTTTGCCGGTATCTGAATTGTCGCGCCTGTCATTGGGTTTCTTCCAACGCGGGCTTTTCTGTTTTTCAGGCTCATTATTCCAAGCCCCTGCAGTTTTACTTTTTTCTCTTTCTTAAGTACTTTGATGATAGTTGCGTTGAAAGCTTCGAGCACCGTCTTTACATCTTTTTTTCTTAACTTTGATAGTTCTGCTAATGTTGCAATCATTTCACTCTTCGTCATCTTTTCCTCCTTTAGAGAATTTGTAAACCCAAACTTTTATATTTTTATTTCTTTTCCTACTTTTTAGTTTATCTCTTAAATTACACTATTTATAGCATAAAACCGATATGCGGTCAACAAAAAATTATATATTTCAGTTTTTTGTTAAACTTTTATAGAAACCATTTTTTTTTTATGACTTAACTTATTTTATATCTAAAGATTCTATTTGCTCGTCCAGAAACTTTTTAAGTTCTACAAGTTCTTGCTTGTTCAACGAAATTCCTTTTCCCATTTTCTCGCCAGGTCCCCATGTCCTAATATCCAATTTTGGATCCCTGTCATTCCAGGAAATTATCTTAAACTTTTTTATCCAGCCCTTCGACTCTACTCCGAAAGTACCTAACTCTTTTACTACATCAAACTTAAAATCATCTGCCATTTGCACCCTCCTGTTTTTTTGTTGCGTAATTATATCATATTATTTTTAATTTCACTATAAACCTTTAAAAGTGTTTACTAAATAAATACTGTGGCGGGGCTACGCGATATTTACTGTCCCCCTCACCCATCCCGCCACAGTTTAAAACAAGTCCATTCCTTTATTGCATATAACCAAACATAAATTCATACTTATGAATTTATTTCCTATGTTTCACTTATTTTCAACACACCTTTAAATAAAATCTTTTATTTTTTTACCACAAACTTTTTTACCACCACATCTTCTTTACCATCATA
>CAILUR010000118.1 GCA_903837445.1 uncultured bacterium
AAACGGGCTTGAAGACATGACTTACATAGACTGGTTGTTATATTTTTACAATGACGCTGATGAGCGGACCGACAAGGAACTCAGTATCTTTATCGATATCTTTATCAGGCTCGCCCATGACGGGTGCAATGTCAGCGATTTTTATAGCGCTTTGGGATATTTTAAACATATGGATGAATACTATAGGCACCTATGCAGAACGGCGATAAACAGTGTGCTGGATAGGAAAATGGCTTCTATGAAAAAAAGCCTCATAAAGAGGCTCAAAAAAGAAGGGGTCTTTGAAAAGGACAAACTGATTTATGATATTGCCGGATTCGTGGGAAAAGAGCCGATAGATGTACTTGGCGCGATGGTGGATGTAAGTTTTGAGGATGTTATAGGAAAAGCAGCCGTGTCGCAGATAGTTTTAAAGCACGCGCTGGGAGAGACGCTTTGCACGCCAAAAGACTATGCCGTGTTTGAAATAGGCAGAGCCATAACTCTGCATGAGAGTTGTTATACTTAAAATTTCATCGCTAGTGCCTGATAATACGAAAGCAGGGGCCGCAAACGCGACTTTCTTATAAAGGGCCTTAAACAAGTAGAAAGTGGCAAATGGCGAGCCATAATAGCCATAAATTACAAAATAAGGAGTTGTTTAGAGAAAATCAGAGAAAAATACTCAAAAATTGATAAATGTAGTAGCAAAAAATGACATTGTTCACAGTTGTGTGAGAAATGTCCTTTTGTATTTGTGCTGTTTATTATGGCACGCTAAATGCTATTAGTATAATAGAAGTACAAAGGAGGTTTTATGAAACAAGAAAAGCAATGGCGGTGGCAAAAACTGGACAAGATAGTGGCAGAAATAGTAGATGAAAAGAAGGTGCAAATGGCACCTATGAGAAGATGTATTAGTGTGAAAAGGAATAAGCTGGGAGTGTTAAGAAAAAGGGTTTTAAATTAAAGGAGGCAAAGTATGGAAAAACTATCACCTGTAGAGTTTAAACAGATTATTAGGGACTTCCACAAATTTCCAGATCCACCAGCAGTTATGATCTTTGGAGACCCGGGGATTGGTAAAAGTTTTGCGGCAAAAGAAATTGCCGAAGAACTTGGCAGGGAGTATATGCCGCTATCGCTTGGCAGGCTCGAGGCATATGACATAAAGGGTATGCCGGACTTGTCTGGAGATTTTATGCGTTGGAAACCGCCTGTGCTTTGGAGTGAAATTATAAAACAAAAAGGAAATGTGCTGTTGCACTTTGACGAGTTTACCCTCGCCGAGGAAAATGTGCAGGGGGCAGTGCTGGACATTGTGCAAATGAAAAAGATAGATGAGCTGAAACTTCCACAAAATACCATGATAGTAATCACGGGAAATATGGGTGGAGATGATGGGACTTTTGCCAAAGCCCTGACTTCGGCACTTACCGGTGGGAGGGCAGTAATTTTTGAAATGAAAAAACCGACAGTCCCTGAGTGGGTAGTTTATCAAAAGCCTTGTGAAATGATAAAAAGTTTTTTAGAAATATATCCAGCGCATCTTTACCGCGGGTTTAATGCGGGAACTCCTTTCGCACCGTGGAGCTGTCCAAGAAGCTGGTCTCTTTTGGACTACATTGTGTCCAAGACAGGGCTGGAAAAAGAAGGGGCGGATAAGAAAAGCTTGATACGCTTTGCGAGAGCTACGATTTCAGAAGATAGCGCAAACCTTTTGGCGGACTTTGTGGAAAAAACTGCTATGGATGCGGAAGAGGTGCTGACAGGAAAAAAAGAAGCAGTAAAATTATTTATTAAAGCAGACAACTTTCGCCAAAGTGGCATAGTAAAAGAAATCGCGCGTATTAATAAAAAACAAGATGCTCAGCACGAAGAAAAAATGCAAAACTTTTTAAATTTGATATTGGAAAATAAAATGCCTATGGAACTTGTGGCACTTTTGGCAGAAGAATTGGTAAAGAAAAATCCAGTGATGCTGACAATAATAGTGATAAACGGGATACCTCTTAATAAATGGGCAGACAAACTCGCTATGGATATTTAAAGGGGAAAAAGGGAAATGAGAAAGCGCAAGTAAAGTGAGAACTGAGATAGAATAGCTGTTACTAAAAAGGAGCGTCTGATGGCGATAAAAATAGCGGGGCAGGATCTCAGTGGCGAGGACTTGCCTATCGATTTTATGCTCATAAATACTAAATACAGGTTGTTTGGTTCTGTACTTGTGCTCTTGGAAAAAAAACGGAACGAGGAAATAGATACAGCAAGAATAAAGTTTGAAAATAAGAGAGCCACGCTGGAGTATAAACCTGAGTTTATAGATTCGCTTTCACTGGATGATAAAGTATTTGTTATGATGCACGAGGCGGGCCATCTTATGTTGGCTTCTTTTTCACGGGGGGTGAATAAAGATCCTATCATTTGGAATGCGGCGACGGATATAATTATAAATGAACTTTTGGAAAGAAATTACGGATTAAAAAAACCGAAAAATTGTTTGGGTTACAAAACACTGCGAGACATTGGAGCCGAAATGCCTAAAGGTTTTGGTAGTTCGCATATTTCTGCCCCATCTGCGGAAGAGGTATATAAAATGATTGTGGGGGTTGTTGTCAGTATTCGCTATGAGGGCGGATATGCAATAGTGCTCTTAAAAAATGGGGAAGAGGTCAAAGTGAAGGCGATTGATTTGCCTTTTGAAAGTGTGGAATGTGACCCAAATATGCTCGGAAAAATAAAAGGGGTTATTAGAGAATATGAAGAGGCAAACTACGGCGACAAAAACGGGGATTTTTTAAGACAGTTAAAAATGGTTGCAGGAGCTTATTTCCCCTTTGAACAGGTCTTAAAGCGTGTTTTTGAAAAAAGGAAATTGGATTTTTCAAGGCGCAACAGGAGATTCATAGAAAAAGGGACTTTCTTCCCCAGAAGGAAAAATCCGAGGTTCGTAGTCTATGCCGCGATAGATGTCTCTGGCTCGTGCTTTTATTACACGGATCACTTTTTAAAACTTTTAACAGCTATGCCAGAGTTTGAAGAAGCGGTATTTTTTGATGTGAGTATAGTAAAAATACTAAAAAAAGGCGAGCCCACTCCGACAGTGCTAAATGGTATAGGCGGTGGCACGGATTTGAAAGAGGTAATGGACCGTTGGATAAATATAGAGCAAAAAAATAGAGGAAAAAAGTTAAATTTTGTCTGTTTGACTGATGGGTATGTACC
>CAILUR010000119.1 GCA_903837445.1 uncultured bacterium
AAATATAATCACAAAAAGCAAACTCAAAGACAGCGTCAAACAGCTTGTCATAAAAATATTTGAAACTCTGGCAATAGCGGAAGCTCGAGTGCACGGCACGACAGTGAATGAAATTCATTTTCACGAAGTGGGAGCTGTGGATGCCATAGTAGATATAACTGGCGCGGCGATAGCCCTTGAACTTTTGGGAATTGAAAAAATATACGCATCGGCGATTCCGGTAGCATCGGGGTTTGTAAAGACCATGCACGGAGTTATGCCTGTGCCGCCACCAGCTGTCACTCAAATGCTCAAAGGGGTGTTGACTGTGGCCTCTCCTATAACCACAGAAACGGTAACCCCTACAGGGCTTGCCATACTTAAGGGAGCAGGCGCGACATTTGGGGAAATGCCAGCAATGCTTATGGAAGAAATAGGGTATGGAGCAGGAAAAAAAGATTTGACCCCGTATCCCAATATGCTCAGAGTGATAATCGGAAATATAAATGATGAAAAAGAAGGGCTCCTCAGCGACACCGTGGATGTCATTGAAACAAATATCGACAATGTGGCAGGCGAGGAATTGGGAACTGTTATGAATATACTTTTTGAAGCCGGGGCGCTGGATGTATACTTTACTCCCATATATATGAAAAAAAATAGGCCTGGGCAGAAGCTCTCTGTGATTTGTGATATTAAAAGCACTTACAAAATTGCAAAAGTTATTTTTGAAAATATTAATACAATAGGATTGAGAATTACCAGAACTCCAAGAATTAAACTGAAAAGAACTGCTATGGTATTTACTTCAAAATTTGGACCGGTAAAAGTTAAGAAAACTGGTTTGCATATTTATCCGGAAAACGATGAATGCGTGCGACTTTCAAAAGAAACGAAAATCCCGGCGGCACAGATAAAAAAAATCCTAAATATGGAATTGGCGCTTCAGGGGAAAAATAAAAACAACTTTCAAAAAGACAATACTCGGAGTAAGCATAGAAAAGAGAAAAAATGAGCGGTAAACTTTATATAGTGGCCACACCGATTGGAAACCTAAAAGATATGACTTTTCGGGCTGTGGAAATATTGAAAACTTGCGCTCTGATATTGGCGGAAGACACCCGTCAGACACATAAACTACTGTCAGCGTATACCATAGAAACCTCTGCAGTGTCTTATCATAAATTCAATGAAAAAAGTCGAGTCGCGGAGATAATTGCTTTGCTATCAGACGGTAAAGATATAGCCCTTGTATCAGATGCGGGAACGCCTTTAATTTCTGATCCTGGGCATATAATAGTAAAGGAGTGTCTGGAGGCTGGATTTGAAACGGAGGCCATTCCGGGTGCGTCTTCAGCGTTGGCAGCTCTTGTAATCTCTGGGTTTAATCCGACGAAGTTTATGTTTGTGGGATTTTTATCAAAAAAAGAAAACGAACAAAAAACACAACTTGAAGCGCTGAGAACTTTTGAAAACCCTGTAATTATTTTTGAAGCTCCAGCCAGAGTGAAAAAAACTTTGGCGGTTATTAAACAGAGCTTTGGAGACATACCTGTGGCAGTGGTTAAAGAACTTACCAAAATTTATGAAACCGTATTCCGTGGTAAAATAAGTGAAATTATTAAAAACATAAAAGAAGAGCAGTTGAAAGGGGAGTTCATAATAATTTTAGGACCGCAAAGAGGTGAGGCTGTTGAAAATGAGAAAAAACCAGTAGCCCTGAGGATACAAGAACTTCTAAATACTGGAATTAAAAGTAATGAGGCGGCTAAAATAATAGCAGTAGAATATGGGCTGAAAAAAAGTGATGCCTATAGAATGATAACTGAAGTGAGTCCTGGAAAAAAATAGCAGGAGACTTACAAGAAATGAAACGAATATGTAATATGACAAAACTAAGTTTGTAAAAATTATAAGTACAAATAAATATTTGCAAAATCATTGCATTTATTTATTTACTTATTTTCATTTTTACTTACTTAAACTAATCATATGTGCTCTTGAACGTAAGCTTCTCGTATTTTCACTGGCTTCTACGCTAACAC
>CAILUR010000120.1 GCA_903837445.1 uncultured bacterium
AAAAATTCTGGGTTTTTTGGATATTTCAGCAAAGCCCCCAACAGCACCTGTTCCGCTTTTGGGTATGCCCTATCCGAAGCATATATCCAAGCCAGTTCAGAGAGTGCAGGTTTAAAATACGGATCTATGCTGAGCATTTTTTCATATTCTAACGCCGCCATTGTATGGTCTCCCAAAAAAACATAAATCCCAGCTTTTTTATAGTGCGCCAGGATATAATCTGGAGCATATTTATCAAGGGTGTTAAAGGTTTCAAGGGCCTTTACGGTGTTTTGTATTTTGTCCGCGTCAAAATAGGCATTTGCCAAAAAATAACGCGCATCCAGATTAAACTTATCCGTCTTCAAAGCAGTTTCATAGTATGGCAACGCTTCAATAAAAGCTCCTTTTTTTGAAAGAGTTACGGCTTTTGCAAGAGCTATAGAAGACCTATAAGTATTTATCTGTAGTAAAAGTATCCCTCCCAACGCTCCTATAATTAGAATAGAAACTATATATTTCGCCACTGGTTTTAATATGATTTTTTCACCACGCATAGTATTAAAAATCGCTCCAGCAAAAATTGCCGCCAACATAGAAGAAGATATATAATTTAAATCCACCCCAAACAGGTTCACTACAAACAATCCAGCAAGGCCTGCACCAAAAGCGGCATTAACAGAGTTTGTTTTTTTAAAAATCAAAAACAACATAAACAAAAACAGCCCCAATCCTATAAGCCCTGTCTCAGCCATTGTCTGCAGAAGAATATTTTCAGGTTTTGTGGTCTCATAACTGTGTTCGCTCGCCCATTTGACAATGGCTTCGCTTCTGTACTTAGGATACACCAATGCGAAAGTTCCCGGGCCTGTGCCGTTTAAAGGATGAGTAGCTATTATTTTTAAAGTACTCTGCCAAGTATGTACTCTAAAAAATACAGATTCATTTTGCATAATTTTCTCAGGTTGTAGTACCGCATAAACTCCAACCAGTGCCGCCACAAAAACAATAATCCCAGTCACATATAAGGCGTGTTTTTTATTTTTCAAAAGGAAAAACAGAACTATTGGAATTTCCACTATAACCCCGATTAAAGAGGCTTTGGAGCCAGTCCTTACAATACATACCAGTGCGAGTAAAAACAAAATCAAGAGCAGCCCGCGATAGAGCCGCTTTGCTTCTATTGCCTCAAAAAAGATTAAAGGAAGCATAGCTGTCAAATATGCCCCAAAAAAATTTGGATTTCCTAAAAACGAAGGAATTCTTTCTCCAAAAAGCATAAACCCCCCAAACCTTTGAGGAATAAATATCTGCAGTCCCCCTATCATTAAAGCCGGGACACTTGCCCATACAACAAAAGTGCGCAGTTTTTTTATATTCAGGTTTTGGAAGTTTGCGATAAAGAAAAACAGCATATACACAGAGAAAAATACGGTGGCTTCAGCAATACCTTTATAGGCGAATTTTCCCGTAAAAGCACTTATGCCCATCCACACTATAAAAACCAATGGGTAAAGCGACTCTTTTGACACTATCTGATTTTTATACCAATTAGAAAAACTGAAAAGTAAAATAATCCCCAAAGTTAAAATAATATTTTTTATATATATGAAATCGTATGCAGCGGCTGAAAACCCTGTGGCAACAGCAGTCAGCGTTATTAGTAATATAAAGTACGAGGCCTTCCCCTGGAGCGAAGCATTCGCGGGCATCAAAGGGACTCCCATTTTTTATTTTCGCCTGTGGCTAAGTTTTTCCAATAAGCGACCAGATAGGCATATAGAGCATTCTGACCGTAAGTTTTATTTGGCGTTTGTAACCAAAAAGCACCAATTCCACTTTTGTTTTTCCTATCATCCAATAAATATAAAGGTTAGAGTTTGGAACTGAATTTTTTATGTCTCTCACTTTACTTACAATGTCACTCCCTTTAATATCCGATTTTTCATATGCTGGTTCTCCATAAATAGCTTTCATCACTTTTAACAAGCCTTTGAACCTTCCGTAAATAATAAACTCAGAATTTGGCACCCCGACTTCCTGTGCCTTATACCTATCCGTATCCGAGAACTCCATTTTTACAGCATAGAGTTTCCCCTCATACATTCCCAGACTCATAAAGTTAGCGTGAGGAATAAATCTTTTAAACATTTGTTGTCCTACGAACACTGAAGAAAAGAAATCAGGATCGCTTGACTGTTTCAAAAAAGGATATACTTTTTTAAGCTGTCCTAAGTTCATATTCCAGTTTAATCCTTCAAAGTTAAGCTGACTGGCGTTTATCCCAGAAAAATTTGCCCTGTCACTCTCTTCATAAATACCAGTATATTTAGTTATAGTCTCATTTTTTTTGCATTGCTCATAATACCAAAAACAATACCTGTGATAGCCCCTGCC
>CAILUR010000121.1 GCA_903837445.1 uncultured bacterium
AAAAGAAAGAAAGAGATGAACTCCTAAAAGATTTAAAAGAAGGCAGGATTGATATCTTAATAGGCACGCACGCTATTTTGGAAGAGGATGTAATTTTCAAAAAGTTAGGATTGGTAATAATAGATGAACAACACCGCTTTGGGGTTATGCAAAGAGCAGGACTGCTTGAAAAGGGTACTCGACCACATACGCTTATAATGACGGCAACTCCAATACCACGCACTTTATCTATGGCAGTGTACGGAGATTTGGATACTTCCATCATTGATGAACTTCCTCCGGGAAGGAAACCCATAAAGACTATGCTTTTTGGTGATGATAAAAAAACTTTTGTTTATAATTTTATAGAGGAAAAACTAAAAGAGGATGCGCAGATTTATGCTGTCTATCCGCTTGTGGAAGAATCGGAAAAGATAGATTTAAAATCCGCGATTGAAATGGAAAAAGAATGGGCACAAAGGTTTAAAAATTATAAGACGGCGCTGATACACGGGCAAATGCCGAAAGAAGAGAAAGAAGCTGTAATGAAAGCATATATAAATAAAGAAATACATATCCTTGTCGCCACGACGGTGATAGAGGTCGGGATAGATGTCCCAAACGCTTCTGTGATGGTTATAGAGCATGCTGAGCGTTTTGGCTTGTCACAGTTGCATCAGCTCAGAGGCAGGGTAGGAAGAGGCGACAGGCAGTCATATTGTGTCCTTGTGGGCGACCCTAAAACGGAAGATGGTTTTAAAAGGCTTAATATTATGACTTCTACAAATGATGGGTTTAAAATCTCCGAGGAAGATTTGGCAATCCGAGGGCCGGGAGAGTTTATGGGGACCAGACAGCACGGACTGCCTGAGTTTAAAATAGCCAATATCATAGCGGACGGGGAAATTTTGGAACAGAGCCGAGATGCGGCATTTGCAGTAGTCGGTGGGGAAATACAAATAAGCGTGGAAGACAAACAAAAAATGGTAAAAACTATAAGTGATATTTACCATAATAAATTCGACTTGATAAATGTAGGATAATTAAATACAATAAAATTTGTGAAATTTTAATATGGGTTTAAGTACGCTGTAAGAATAGCAAATGTTGTGAAAAATATAAATTGGTTGATAAAAGGAAGATATAATAATGTGGAGAATGTTAAAAAATGTATGAATAAAAAAATAATAATAAAAATAGTCGTATTTCTTTCTGCTGTCTTCCTTGTGGCTACCTGTGCCACGGCCGAAAAAACTGAAATGAAAAATGCACAAGAGAATAGAAATCCTTTTCGAGAAGCAGCGGGATATTTTTATTATTGTGCGGGTTACATTTCAGAACTTCACGGAGTGCTTGAAGACTCAGTAGAGTATTACAAAGCGGGACTCAAATATGCTTATGATAAAGAAACTCTTTACAATAAGATATCGGAAATATATAGCGATGCGGGGGATACCTCAAATGCGGTTTTTGCCATAGAAGAAGGCCTCAAAAACTCGCCTGATGATAATAAACTGCTAAAAAGTGCTGCGCGTATTTATATGATAAGTAAGGAGTATAAAAAGGCTCAAGAAACCTATGAAAAAATTATTAAGACGGAACCAGAATACTCTGAAGCGTACTTTTATCTTGGAACCACGGCTTTCCAAGAAGGGAATATGTAAAAAGCTAAAGAATATTTTTTAAAGAATATTGCTTCTAATCCGAAGCTGCCTTCCTCGTATTTCAATATAGCATTGGTCTATGAGGAAAAAAAAGACTATGGAAATGCTGAAAAATATCTGCTGCAAACTATACAAGTAGATACCCAATATATAAATGCGTATTCTGAACTAGGACATATTTACGAGATTACAGGGAAAAATGAAAAAGCCATAAAGATTTACAGGGATATTATTAAAGTAAATTCGAGCGATAAAATAAAGTATTTGAGATATATCGCGGAGATATATTATCGGGTGCTAGATTGGAAAAAAACGATAGCGGTCTATAAGGAAGTTTTAAGTGAAGATAAAGAA
>CAILUR010000122.1 GCA_903837445.1 uncultured bacterium
AGTGTTAAAATTTGAGGATCCAAAGGATTTCACTTCCGGCGGCGCCTGCAGAGCCTCCTTACTGCGCTATCAATTTGAAAAGACCGTAAAACAATTTACAAAAACAAAAAATATAAAGTTCTTACCCGATACTCTTTTTCAGCCTTAAACAAAATTTTTACCCTACACAAAAATTTTATTATCACTACTCACTTCTGGAGGTAACACTTGGAACCAATTCGTTTACAAAAATATCTTGCTGAAAAAGGCTATGCCTCACGGCGTGGCGCTGAGAAACTCATTGCTGACGGCTTTGTCAAAGTCAACGGCATTCTCATTACTGAAATGGGAATTAAAGTCACCCCTGGTCAGGACACAGTAGAAGTCAATGCGAAAGCCATATCAAAAATCAACGCTTCCAAAACCGTTATTATGCTTAATAAACCCTTAGGCTTTGTCACTACTAAATCCCCAGACGAGGGCAGAAATGTAATGGAACTCATAGCTAAACACCCTCTCGCCTCACAAATGAATCCTGTTGGACGGCTTGATAAGGACTCTTCGGGTATATTGCTTTTCACAAATGACGGCCTGCTTCAATATGCCATAGTGAACCCCGAGACCCATTTGGAAAAAGAATATGAAGTCACCACCGAAGAGGATCACACCCCTTCCCAATTGGAAAAAATGACAGAAGGCGTAATGCTTGACGATTCAAAAACAAGACCCGCCCCGGTAAAAGTCACCGGTCCAAATAAATTTAACATATGCCTGACAGAAGGCCGCAACCGCCAAGTACGCAGAATGTGCAAAAAAGTAGGACTCACCCTCATAGAACTCCGCCGCATCCGTATAAATACGCTTGTCCTCGGAGACCTGCGTGGTGGCTGTTGGCGTGAACTTTCTTTAGAAGAAATTGACGCGTTGCGAGAAGCCGTTAAACAATGAAAGATTTTACCACTGGTTCTATTCCAAAACAACTCGCATTTTTTGCGGCCCCTATTGTCCTGGGAGATATGTTGCAGTCAGTTTATAGCATCATTGATGCTATTTGGGTAGGCAGACTTATAGGTCCAAATGCCCTTGCCGCAGTTTCCGCTTCAATGCCCCTGGTCTTTTTCCTCGTGTCTTTTGTTATTGGTCTGGCTGCCGCTACCGTTATCCTTGTCGGTCAAGCCTACGGCGCAAAAAAAATGGATTTTCTTGCGAAAGTACTTTCCAACTCTCTCATAACTACCACAATTCTCTGCGTGGTTATTACAGTCCTTAGCATTACTTTTGCTAACCCGCTTCTACATTTATTAAATACTCCCCCCGAAATACAAAAAGATGCTCACACTTTTTTTATTATTATCATAGGCGGAATTTGTCTGACTTTTTTCTTTAACTGGTTTTCTGGCGTGCTCCGCGGTATGGGCGATTCAAAAACCCCACTTATGCTTTTAAGTATTTCCGTAGGTTTAAATATTATTTTGGTCCCCTTTCTCATAAAAGGGATAGGCCCTATCCCCCCGCTCGGCATAGCGGGTTCTGCTCTTGCCACTGTCATTTCTAACTTTGTGGCTGTGCTCATTGCTGTCTTTTATGTCCTAAAAACCAATACCTTTTTTAAAACTTTCAAATGGGATTTTACTGTGGACTGGCAAATAATAAAAAAAATGTTCGGACTTGGGATTCCAATTTCTTTATCCATGATAGTGGTCTCTTTGAGCGCGGTTTTAATAGTTTCTCTGGTAAATAAGTTTGGAGTCTCAGTGACCGCCGCTTACGGTATCGGTCTACGGATAGACCAGTTCTCCTTCCTGCCTGCTATGTCCACAGGGCTGGCTGTCTCTTCTATGGTGGCGCAAAATCTTGGGGCAGGAAAAAAAGAACGCGTCCCTGAAATTTTAAAATGGGCGCTAATCATTTCACTTTCTTTTGGCACTTTTTTCTTTATATTGGTAAATATTTTTCCCACCTTTATCGCACAAGCCTTTACAAAAGATGCCATTGTTGCCGCAGAAGCAGTAAAATACTTTAAAATTGTAAGCTTTACTTATTTTACTTTTGCCATAATGTTTGCCTTTCAGGGAGTTGTCAGAGGCGCCGGAGACACTGTTACAATGTTTCTCATAACAGCTTTTAGTATTTTAATTTTTCGGGTACCCTTGGCCTATGGTCTTGCAGAACATACAGGTTTAAAAGAACGCGGCATATGGTTTGGGATGTTATTTAGTGCGGGACTCGCTGTCATATTAAATATTATTTATTACTTTACTGGCAGATGGAAAAACAAAGTGGTAATTACAAGACAGGGGCCGCCGTCAAAACTGGAAGAGTGCACCCCAGAAGACAATCAAAAAACTTGCGAACAGACAGAAACCCAACTCCCGGGAAGTACTCAATAGTTATATTAAAATTATTTTTCTCCGCTCATTTTTATCCAAAAGCTCGTAACTATTCCCCACGCCGCGTAGTATATAAAAATCAACACTGGAGTTAAGGTTCCGAGATGTTGTCCAAAATATCCTCTTTTGCTGTCAATAGACCCCATTATGCCAAACATTTCATTGTTTGCCGAGTTCGGCATAAAAT
>CAILUR010000123.1 GCA_903837445.1 uncultured bacterium
ATAAGACATGTTTCGCGTTTCATTTTTTTACCACCTTTATTCCAATAAAAAACGCCATAAACAGAAACAACAAATACACAAACACATCCCCATATTTTGTGTAAAAGGTCTTAGTGTCATTTATATACGCCTCCGCTACAAGGGTCTCTCTTTTGAAAAGACCTGTAGTAGCGACTATTTCGCCCCTATCCGTTACTATTCCAGAAATCCCGGAAGCCACGCTTCTGACTATATAGACATGGTTCTCCACAGCTCTCAATATTGTATTAGTAAAAACTTGAGCGGATGCTGGACCCTTTCCATACCAGGTCTCATACGATAAGTGGGCAAGTATGCCTGCGCCTTTTTTTACAGTTTCTCTACTTATTTCTGGAAATAATGAATCGTAACATATCAGAACGCCTGCCTTATATTGCCCAAGGTTTAACGGTTCCACTTTTTTTCCAAATTCAAAACCATTAAAACCATATCTTCTGACCACTTTTCTTATAAAAGTAAACACATGCTCAAAAGGCACATACTCCCCAAAAGGTACCAAGTGCCTTTTATCATACCTGTTTATCAGTTCCCCTTTAGGATTAACTACAAACACGCTATTATAATAAAGATAATTTTCGTCCGAGGCCTTTTCATAATAATCTCCTCCGACAAGAGTGTATGCGCTATTTTGAGTCCACGCCGCAATAGCTTTTGCATCACTTTTTTCATTTTGTAAAAATCCAGGGAACCCCGATTCAGGCCAGACAACCAAATCTATTTTTTCATTTTTTATTTTGTCGCTAAGTTCTTTAAAAACCGACAATACTTTTCCCTTGTAAACCGAATTCCACTCTACATCTTGATTTATATCAGGTTGTAAAATTGCCGTTTTTATTTTTATCCTGCCAGCTTTTTCAGGTGTCATATAGCCCACTGCTGAGAAAATCAATATCCCCACAGTTATCACAAATACCACTACCCCCTGAGGGCTTTTGGTTTCTTCGGGTTTTTTCATCCACAACAAAGCCAAAAAAGCATTTACCGCCACTATAAGAAATACTATTCCATACAGGCCTGTCACACTGGCTGTCTGAATTAAGAATATATTTTGAAACTGGCTCTGCGCTGGTGTCAAAAAAGAACAACCACTGAAAAGCCACTCTCTTATGTAGTCAAAAATTGCGAAAGTTACTGGGAAAGAGAAAAATAATGAAATTTTATATTTTTTTGAAATGAGATGGGCTATACCTGCTGCCGCTGAAAATAAAATTGTTAAATAGGAAGAGAGTGCAAACCAAGCTACATAAGCAAAAATACCCATTGGTTTAATCGCACTGAGCCAATACAATCCCCCTAAATAAAAAAATAAACCCGTTATTGCAGAATACATAAAGGCATTAAAAGTTTTTTCCTCGCTAAATAGCGCAAAAAACAAAGGAATATATGCTACCCAAATCAGGAATGCCGTATGTATTCCTAATCCTGGCTCTACAATATTTGGAAAGGAAAATACCAGCAGTAAAGCACTTGTAATTGACAACAATACATTTTTGAGTTTCACATTGTTCCTTTTATGCTATTTTTTATATGATAGCCTGTGCCTTCATTTTTGTCAATTAAAAGAGAAAATCTCAAAACACAAGTGGGTTAAACTACTTTCCACAACCTTTCGCGGTTTTTCATACGAGACAAATGTTTAAAGACAGCTTTAAAGTCATCACCTCGTATCTGCGAGGGATAAAAAGAGAGCATTTTTTCCTTAAGTTTTTTAATCCCCTTATATGTTGAAAAAATCGGCTGGAGTTTTTTGCCACTTACTTTTTCTATATGTTTTATCCTATTTTTTATTTCCGTAAGAGTTACCATACCGCAAATAGGCATTTCCTCATAAAATACAATTTCGTTCCCTACTTTATTTAATACCTCAATTTCATTCAAAAAAGCTTCAGTCGCAATCAAATGGTCAATATGTTTTATTCCAATGGGTACCAGAAACAATGAGTTTTTTATATTTTTAAGCTGTCCCCTTAACTTTTTTATATATAGTTTTTCAAGTTTTAAAAATTTATTGTCTCCCGTTACATTTTTTACCCCTCGCAGAGGCGCATCCAAAAAATCCATTTTAATGTTTTTTGTGGTCCCGCAAAGATACTTAAAAGCTTTTTTATCTTCTTGCGCACGAGCCGCTGAAATTTGCACTCTTCCTTTTATGGCTAAACCCGGTGCCCATACAGAAATACTATTAAGTGTAATTATTGTAGTTCTAAAGTGTGCTTTCTTTTCTTTTAGGAAAGCGGGTATGCCGAGCCCGGCATCGTCAAAATGTGGGGAAAGGATTACACATTCTTTTTTTTTCATATTTTTCCCGCCTTATAATAAAAAACCCGCATTCTCAAAAGAGAACGCGGGTCGTTTATTTTTTAATATATATAGCAA
>CAILUR010000124.1 GCA_903837445.1 uncultured bacterium
CCGATCTCACCTTTGCTATGTTCGGTTCAGGTAGGGCGTGGGAGCAGATAAGAAACTCTATATGCTATCCTAACCTGCCTGTAAAAATAGTGGTGACTCACGCGGGACTTTCAGTAGGAGAAGATGGGCCGACTCATCAGGCGTGTGAAGACATAGCCATAATGAGAGCTCTGCCAAATATGAAAGTGATAGCCCCGGCAGATTCCGTAGAGACAGAAAAAGTTATAGAGTTCCTTATGAATTATAAAGCTTCGCCTGTGTATGTGCGTCTTGCCAGAATGAAAACGGATGTAGTTTTTGATGAGTCATATAAGTTCACTCTCGGACAGGCGAGAATTCTTAAAGTGGGAGGAGATATCACTATAGTTTCCACGGGCACTATGATAAATCAAGCGCTCGCGGCGGCTATCCTCTTGGAAAAAGATGGTATAAAAGCTGAGATAATCCATATGGGCACTATAAAACCTCTGGATGAAGAGACACTGGTGTCTTCTGCTCGCAAGACAGGCGCGGTTATGACTATAGAGGAACATAGTATTATCGGCGGACTCGGTTCTGCTGTGTGTGAATGTTTGGCTGAAAATTATCCTGTGCGCGTGAGGCGTATGGGAGTGGCAGATACTTTTGCCGAATCAGGTACTCCTGAAGCGTTGTTTGAAAAATACGGTCTGACAGAAAAACATATATATGGAATAGCGAAAGAGTTTGTAAAAAATAAAAAATAAAGCAAGGTTGGGCACAAAAAAAAAGGGCCGGTAAAACGGCCCTTTTTTGTTTGTATAGGGAGGACTTTAGTTTTTGAACTTTAATACTTTTCCCGACATATGTTTATCCTTGAATTACTTTTTTTGAGTGCTAAAATGTCTTCATTGCTTTAAAATTAAATATGCCGAGGTGGTTTATGCTGGATGTAAAACTTGCCGGATACAATGTGGACACGGAAGTTCTGAACAAATTAAAAAGCTCTGGATGGGATGGAAAAAATAATGTCTCACCTGAAACAATCTCTGCGGCATATGCGCGTATCAGTCGTGACCCAAGACCTGTGGGAGAACTTCGTGCTGACTCGCGGGAAGAAGTGGATCGTGCTAGAAAGTCCAATGAAGCTATTGTCTTTAAAATGGGGCATCATTCGGTGGCAGAACATGCTGTTTTGAATTTTGATATTTTGGGGCTGTCGCGGCTCGCAGTGGAGACCTTGCAGGAAGCCAGATTGTGTTCGTACACGGAAAAATCCCAAAGATATATAACCCTCAATGGCGACTATGTGGTGCCTGAGGACTTTACTTTTGAAGACCAGACCTTGTTTAAAGGAATGATAGATAAACAAGTAGCTGTTTATAAAAAACTTTTTCCTGTCTTGCACGCCTATCAAAAAAAGAAAAATCCCGATATGCTGACAAGTAAATCAGGGGAGAATGTCGTAGAGGGGTGGGCAAAAGAAGATGCCCGCTACGCACTGGGAATGGCAACAGAGTGTCAGCTGGGTTTCACCTCCAATTCACGAAATCTGGAACATATCATAAGAAAACTTAAATATTCTCCCTTGGCTGAAGTGCGGGTGCTAGGGCAGAAACTCTATGATTGCGCAAAAGAGATAGTGCCTTCGCTGATTATTCTTTCTGACCCTGAGGCTTTTAAAAAGCAGTTTGGAAAAGAAGTGTCGGACGGAATCCTTATGACGGGGAAAAAAATTGTGGACGGGGAAGTAAAAAAAGTTCTCGCACAAATAAAAATAAAAGAGGCAAAAGCTAAACTCGATACTGCGAAAATGCTTTATTTTACTGAAGAGGCGGATATTAAAATAATAGCGGGAATGCTGCACACTGCCACTTTAAAACCTTTTGCCGAGAGCTTGGCAATAGCCAAAAAACTTGGCAAAACAGGCAGGGAGAAGTTTATTAAGTCAGTCCTTGCAGGCTTGACAGAACACGATGCGCTTTATAGGGAATTTGAAAATGTTAATTTTGTAATGGAAGTGGTGTTAAGCTCCAGTGCGTTTGCCCAGCTCAAACGGCATCGTATGATGTCTATGACAAAACAGGTGTATGTGCCAGCACTGGGCTATACCATACCGCCTGCGATAAAGGAAATAAAACAGACAGCAGTGTTTGAAAAAATAATGGACGAGACAAATAAAGTGTTTGGCAAACTCAAGAAAAATAGTCCGGCTGCTGCTGAGTATATTCTCACCAATGCGCATAGGCGCAGAGTCATTGTGAACGCAAACTTGCGCGAGGTCTATCACATTGCTCGCTTGCGTATGGACACTCACGCGCAGTGGGATATTCAGAATGTGTCGGCGGCTATGGTAGAAATTGTAAAAAAAGAGGCGCCTCTATGTGCGGCGCTTGCCTGTGGCAAAGATACTTTTTACGGAGTAAAGAAAACCTTTTTGGAGAAATAATGCATAAGGACTGGGACACGATAAAAATAAAAATACAGGAGACAGGGGAAACGGTGGAAGCGATAGCCCCCCTGATAATCTCAGCGAGTCGCGCTACTGATATTCCTGCGTTTTATGCGGATGAGTTTATGGAGGCAATAAACCGCGGCTGGATAAAAAAGGATTTGCCTTTTAAAAAAACAAGTGAATATATATATTTAGGAAATGCGAGGGCTTTTGTTTTTTGGACAAAAAATCCAGAAGCGTTAATGCCGTATTTGTATGAACTGGATAAGAAAAAGATAAACTATTATTTTACTTTTACCTTAAATGATTATTCTGCCGAAGGGTTGGAACCTGAACTGCCGGTCTTGAGCGAACGCATTGCCACTTTTCAAAAACTCGCGGCAAAGATAGGCAAGGAAAAAGTCATATGGCGGTTTGACCCCATAGCCCTCGGGCACGGCATCACAGTAGAGTCCCTGCTGGAAAAGATAAAAAATGTCGGGGATAAAGTGTATGCTTTTACGGAAAAACTTGTGATAAGCTTTATAGATATTGAGGCATATGCAAAGGTGAAAAACAGGCTTAAAAGAAATGATTTTGAAGATTTGCGAGAACCCACTCTTAAAGAAATGGAACAGATAGCGCAAGGGATAAAAAAACTTAACAAACTTTGGCGCTTGCAGGTCTGTTCGTGTGCGGAGATAGTGTCATTGGAAAAATACGGGATAAAACATAATAAATGTATAGATGACGAACTTATGAAAAAAATATTTTCACACGATAAGAAACTTATGGATTTTTTTGGAGTCGGCAAAGGAGCTGCCAACTTGTTTGGTATGGATATGAGCGGGCAGACTGACTTAAAAGATAAAGCGCAACGCAAACTCTGCGGATGTGTGAAAAGTAAAGATATCGGAAACTATAATACCTGCGGCTCTTGCTGTCTGTATTGTTACGCCGGCTTTAGGAAACAATAAAATGAAAAAAACTTGTGGAGTTTTTGCTTTGGTGACAGGACTTGGACTCTTGGTGCTTTGGATTGTCTTGTTAAGTAAAAATTTGGTGCCTGACCTTAAAACAGAAACGGTAAAAACTACCGCTCACATATTTTCGGAATTTTTAACCGCCTTGGTGCTTTTGGTGGCGGCGTTTGGTTTGTTGAAAAATAAGAACTGGGGAGCGAAAACCTTTCTCGTGGGAGATGGAATGCTTTTGTATTCCGTTATAAATGCCGCGGGATATTATAGCGGGCAGGGAAACAAGTATATGCTCTATGTGTTTTTGATGGTTTTGGTAGTTGGAGTAGTATTGGGCTCGTTGGTCTTGAAAGTGGAAAGTAATCAAACAAAGCCGTAAAGTATTGTCTGACAAATGAAAAAATAGGAGCGCTATAGTGCTGCACCCTGATTGGAGTTGGTGGTTAGGTTTTAACCTTTTTGTGATTTTAATGGTTTTTCTTGATATGAAGATTTTTCACAAGGAAGA
>CAILUR010000125.1 GCA_903837445.1 uncultured bacterium
ATATGGCGGTGACCATAGAAAAATACAGCGTCCCGCGCGGAAAAGGAAAAACAAAATGAATAAAGATTTAATGGAAATGCTTAAAGATAAAAAGAGAATGAAGGAAGAGGGCCTGTTTACAGTGGACACAGAAAAAATACTCGAAGAAATTATAAACAGGGGAATTGAAATTACGGATTTTATTTATTGCGAAGAGGCGGCGGAGGTATATACCAAATATGCCCACAAGCTGAAAGCGGCGCCACTGGTAGTAAGGGAAAGTTACATACAGCGTTTCGCCTCGGTAAAAAATCATCAGGGGTTTATAGCCGTGGCAAAAGCGCCGGTAAACACGATAAAGGATTTAAGCAAACACGAGCGAATAATAGTGTTGGACAATATTCAGGAACCGGCAAACTTAGGCGCACTAATAAGAAGCGGCGCGGCTTTTGGGTTCAGGGATTTTTTACTGATAGACTGTGCGTATCTTTTCAATGAAAAAACTATAAGAGCCTCAGCCGGAGCGGTCTTTTCTATTAAGTATAAAGAGGCCGAAGAAAAAGATATAAAAGAAATAAAAAACCGACAGGTGATAATAACAGATGTCGGCGAAGGAGTAAGATTAAAAAAAGCATTGGAAAAAATGGAAGTCCCATATGCACTGGTTTTCGGAAATGAAGGCAGAGGCGTAAGTGAACCCTTTAGAGAAGCCGCTACTTTGAAAATAAAGATAGAATACCCTGGGAAAGAAATAGAGTCGCTGAATGTGGCGGCGAGCGCAGCAATAATTTTTTATGAACTGACAAGGTAGGACTGTGAAAACTAGACAAAAATAAATTCGGATGGGCTGAAATTATTCAGAAAAAATAATTTAAAGTTTGTCAAAGGTAAGCCGATTTATTTATATTCAAGTGTGAACTTTAAGGTGGGAGACAAGGAAAATAAGCTTTTAACCATAAAATAATAAAAATAACCATATCAATTCAATAAAAGACCTTTAAAACAAGGCGAAAATCCACTTTACTTTCTTAATAATTTTTTAATTTATTGTTGACACCTGGTGGGAGAAAGTGGTATATTAGTGGGTGAAAATGGTTCAAAATATAGTAGAGGTGGAGCAAAATGGATGGATCTTTAAATAGAATGTTTTTGGACACATTTACTCATGCCCTGGATGATAAAGACAGGGTGTCTGTACCTTCAAAATATAAAAAAGTGCTTACCGAGTTGTCTCCAGATGACGAGGCAAAATACACTCTTGTCCTGACTGCGGAAGAGGATAAATGTATTACTGTTTATCCAGGGAATGCTTATGAAGAGTTCTCTAAAAAGTTTCTTGAAAGTAAGGAATGGGATAAGTCAAAACAGGACCGTGACCAAATAAGACGGAAGGGCGGGTATTCCAAGATAGTAAAGATAGATAAGGCAGGCAGAATTATTATTCCCAAGAATCTAAAAGGGTATGCGGAGATAGACAAAGATGTGGTCTTTGTTGGAGTGTATGACAGATTTGAAATATGGGGAAAAGAAAAATACGAAAAAGAATACGGCAAAATATAAAAAATCTTAGGAGGGGAAGATAATGGCTACAACGACTACAACTAAGAAAGTGGTAATCCTGAGTTTGAAAGGCGATATAGATATAGAAGATATCATAGCGCTGAAAGATATCGTCACCTCTTTTATAGAGAAGGAATCATATTTTTTTGTTTTAGATTTTGAACACGCTACTCATATAAATGTTTCTGGGATTGAGTTTTTAAATGAGCGCAAAGAACGCATTCGCAGTTTTCAAGGAGATGTCAAAATAGTTGGCGCTAATGACTATGTGAAGAACCTTTTCATTTACGCGGGATACTGGGGAGAGTTTGAATTTCACCCAAGCGAAAATGAAGCTGTAAAGGCCTTTGAAAGTTTGATATGACCTATGGCCATACGCCCGTCCTACTCGCAGAGGCGATTACTTATCTGGGAGTAAAAGAAAAACGCGACGGAGTATGGGTGGACGCGACGCTTGGACTTGGTGGGCATAGCGAGGCAATTCTCAAGGAACTAAATCCGGAGGGCAGGTTAATCTCTCTGGACAGGGACGCAGAAAGCTTGGCACTGGCAAAAGAACGGCTCTCTGGGTATAAGAACTTTATGGCAATAAAGACGGAGTTTTCTGGAATCGCTTCGGCACTGGCACAAATCGGAATCACACAGGTGGACGGGGTGCTTTATGATTACGGAGTCTCAAGTCTGCATTTTGATAGGGCTGAACGGGGGTTTAGTTTCGCACAAGAAGCTCCGCTGGACATGCGCATGGACAGGGAAAGTACTCTCACGGCTTATGACATCGTCAATAGCTACCGCAAAGAAGACCTCGAGCGAGTTATCCTTAAATACGGCGAAGATTACAAATTTCGCAAAATAGCATACGCAATAATAAAAAACCGTCCCATTAAGACCACAACACAATTGGCTGAAATTATAAGAAAGGCAAGAAGTGGCGGCAAGCCCGAAAAAATACACCCTGCCACGCGAGTGTTTCAGGGGATAAGGATAGAAGTAAACGCGGAACTTAAAGAAATAGAAGAGAGTTTGGGTGCGGCGTTTAAGATATTAAAACTGGGCGGCAGGATAACGGCAATAACTTTTCACTCGCTGGAAGACCGGATAGTGAAACGCTTCTTTAACTACGAGGCCACCGACTGCGTGTGTGAGAATAAAAGAATGCCCTGCAACTGCCAGCATAAGGCCGGGCTCAAAGTCCTGACCAGAAAACCAGTGGAAGCTGGGGAAGAAGAAGTAAGAAGCAATCCCAGAGCAAGAAGCGCGAAGTTAAGGGCCGCTGAAAAAATAGGCGAAGCAGTGGTCGAAAAATAAAAAGTAAACGGAGATAAAAAATGGCGCACGGTTCGTTTTTCAGGCCGCTACATATGAACTACAAACATAGTTATGGATCGCGTAAAAATACGGGCTGGGTAGTAGTCGCTTTTGTTCCTATCTTTGTGCTTGTAGTTATGTGGGGGAGTATGTTTACCGTAAATCACGATATAAATATAATATCAAAAGAACGCAATGAACTTGCCGATAAAAAATCAAAACTGACATTGGAACTGGATGCTATGAACTCTAATAGACGCATGGAAGAAGTGGCCGTGGCACGGTATGGTTTTAAAAAACCTTCTGATGGACAGGTGCTTGTCTTGAAAAAACAAATATCCCTATTTGATGTTTTTACGGGCGGGAGGTAAACAAAAAAATGGCCGCACCGGAAACTATTGAAAATAAAAGAATAGATTTTTTATTCAAATTATTTCTTGTATTCTTTGCACTTCTCATAGTTCGGCTATTCTTCCTACAAATAATTCAATATAGTTTTTTTAATGAGAAAGCCAAGTCCTTGCACTCACGCAAGGTTAAAGAATATGTAGGCAGAGGAATTATTTATGACAGGTCAGGGCAGAAAATTGCATTGTCCCAAAACTCAAAAAACATATGTGCGGATCCCCGTATGGTTCAGAATAAAGAAGCTGCTGCCACCTATCTGGCGTCAAAACTTGGAATGAACAGACTTGTGATACTTTCCAGACTCAGAGAACGCAGAGGGTTCGTTTATATAAAAAGAAAAGTGGATGCTGATTTGGCAAATGAAATCACTGACCATAAACTGGCAGGTATTTTTACCGAGGCAGAAGAAAAACGATACTATCCGTATAAAGATTTGGGGTCTTCGGTAGTGGGATTTGTGGGGACGGATATAAATATAAAAGGGCTTGC
>CAILUR010000126.1 GCA_903837445.1 uncultured bacterium
ATGCCCATGTGGTAGTAAAAAAAGAAATAGGCTTACGAGAAATAGATAGCAAAATTATTAAAATAAACGATATTTTAGAGTGCGATTTTGGGATTACCCACTCTACCCTGCAGTTTGAGACCGAAGAGTTCAAACACGAAAAGACCTGCGTTTTATAACTCTTCTTTTTCCTCCGCCATTTTTTGATACTCCGAATTTATCAAAGCAGCTTTTTCAAACTGCTTATCTGCATCTCTGGGTCTTTTCATATCGTGATAAATACAACCGAGTTTAAAATACGCTTCTCCAAAATCTGGTTTCAATCGAATGGCCTCTTTCATCTCTTTTTCAGCATCGTGTAATTTAAACATATCGTGATACATTTCTCCGAGATAATAATGGGCTTCAGGAAAGTTCGGCTTGATTTTTAAAATGTTTTTAAAGTGATTTTTAGCTTCGTTATATTTCTTATGCCCACAAAAAAATATGGCACTTTTTAAAAGTACTGCAGAATCTAAAGGTTTTAACTCCACTGCTTTTCTTACTGTAGCATCGGCTTTCAAGTACTGTTTGTCAGCAGCGTAAATATCTGCCAGTTTAAAAAGAATTTCAGAGTCAGGAGACAGTGCCAACATTTTTTTATATAAATTTTCAGCTTCGGAAAATTGCTTAGCGCTGGAATATAAATCGCCTAAAACTTTTGCAGACTTTACATCATGGGGGTTAGTCTCCGCTATTTTTTCAAAGGTTTTTATAGCTTCATTAGTCTGTTGTAATTTTAAGTGAAGGGCGGCTTTGGCTGCCAGGTATTTTTGTTTCCCAGGAACCTTTGTAAGTGCCAGCCCCAACTCGTTAAGCGCCTCTTGGTCTTTGTTTTGCCTTTCATATATTATTGAAAGCAGGTAATGAGAATCCGGATCCTCTGGTTTTGCATCACTTATTTTTTTTAGTAAAAAGTTCGCTTCCGGATTTCCAAGAGTATGATATATCATTCCGAGATAATAATTAATTTTTAAATCATCTGGAGCAAGTTTAATAAGTTTTTCAAAAAGTTCCAACGCTGGCCGGATTTCGTTCGCACTATTGTGTAAAATAGCTACCTTATACATAATTTCAAAATCATCCGGGACCAGTGATAAATACCGATCGAAATAATCAATAGCTTCAAAATCCTTACCTGTTTCCGCACAAATTATACCAAGTAATTTTAAAAGCTCTTTTTTATTAACCGAATAATCAAAAGCTCGAAGTAAATCACGCTCTGCTTCTTCATATCTTTTTAAATTAAAATTAAATTTTCCTGAATAATACGACACATTTATATCATCTGGATTCGCGGCTTTCATTTTTTTAAAAATATCATAGGCCTCTTCTTCCATACCTATTTGTTGATAAAGTGTAGCCAATTGGAAACTCATATCTCGGTCTTCAGGGTTGAACTTAATAAGTGCTTCAAACAGTGGTTTTGCTTCTTTGAGTTTTCCATTGTTGAAATAAAAGAAACCCAGCAAACGATAGGCTTCGATATCATCAGGGGATTCACTTATCGCAAGATTGAAATATTTTGCGGAAGCTTCTTCATTCCCTTGCGCAGCATAAATTTTGCCAAGCCGTAAACAGGTATTTAAATTTCCGCGGTTCACTCGAAGTTCCTCAAGGTATTCTCTCTCGGCTTCTCGAGGCATTGCCGCAGCTTCGTAAGCAAGCCCGAGATTGTAATGAATAAAACTATATTCCGAGTCCTTTTCCAGCACTTTTGAAAATTTCTTTTCGGCTTCTAATGGTTTTCCTAATTTCAAATATATCAGACCAAGACTGAAACAAGTGTGTAGGTGTTTTGGATTGATTGCCAACACTTTGAGAAACTGTATTTCAGCATCTTGAAGTTTTGAATACTCATAATAAATCAAACCTAAGTTATAATAGACATCAAGATTCTTGGGGTTTAAAGTAGCGGCTATTTCAAATTCTTTTACAGCATTTTCAAATTTACCATTATTTGAATACACATGCCCAAGTTTGAAATGTAAGTCAAAATTTAGAGGGTCAAGATCTAAAGCTGTTTTTAATTCTA
>CAILUR010000127.1 GCA_903837445.1 uncultured bacterium
AATAAAAAAGGCGGACCCCAAAGGAGCCCTCCTTTTTTGACTTATTAGCTTATTTCGTATTTATATAGTTTATCAACCAGTTTCTGAAAGTAAGATCACTTGGATTCATAACCAAGTATTGTTTAAACACAGCCACTGCTTTAGGCTTGTCTCCCATATAGTAGTAACAATATCCGACTTTTCTGTAAGTGGCAGCCGCTGTAGGAAGTTTTCCGGCATAAGCGTATTTCGCAGCATAAGTATAATATGCCAACGCGTTTTTATAATTTTTCTGTGCGAAGAAACCATCTCCCGCAGTTTCATATTTTTGCGCAGACGGTGCATATGGTGAGGTAGAAGCGCCTGGCATAGGTGGCAGTCCACCAGTTTCAGGTGCATTTCTTTCAGCAGTTCCTCCAAAGTGTAATACCACTCCTCCAAGGAAATACCCGCCCGAGAGATTAACTTCGGTAAGATTAAACTTACTCCCATTATTAAAAATTCCATTGCTTACGGTAGCATAAGTAGCCGTGCTGCTGGCAAGTTTATACCCAGCGCCTATATTGACTCCGAAGTTATCTGTAAAAAGATATTCAGTTCCAACTTCTATATTAAGCCCAAAAAACGGTTCCGTAAAATCCACCACAGAATACTTAAGTGAGGAATCCACCAGCGAAGGATATTTTGCAGAATCGGCAGTAACTGCCCAGTAAGAACCCATATGAAAGTTCATACCAAGGTCAAACGCTACATATGGGAATAAATTGAAATCTCCTATTGAAAAATAATACTTCGCTCCCACTCCGGTATAGAGAGTGCTAAAAAGTGCATAATTTGTTATGATATCTCCATCTGGAAGTGGCGCATTGCCTGTGGTGGATAACACATCTTGGGTTTCTGAATATGACAAATCTGCTCTAAGATATGCGGCAAGGTTTTTCATTACAAAATATTTTATATTTAAATTTCCCATTACCATACCGCTAAGTGCTGTCCCTACAATCGGCGTCGTTGTGTGTGATGAAATTCCAGGAAAACCATATTCAATTGCATTAGTATAATTTAGATTAAAATTAGTCGGGTTTATAAGGCAGGCGCCTCCGCGCAAATCAAATCCAAATTGTGCATTTACATATTTTGCTGCGAAAACAGGGGAAATAAACATAACAATAAGTATAATAAAACCAAGAGTCCTTTTAAGCATTGTTCCCTCCTAAACTTATTTTAAGTGGTCTAAAATAACAAATTTATATTAACATAAACATACTAAAAATCAAAGTAATAAAAACAATAATTACGCCACTACCTTCTAAAATTCATTAATTAAATAGAAAACAGGTCCGGCGTGTCCACTTAAGGCCTGCGCCAGCATAAAAGTGAGCCTAAAATTGGTTATATATTTAAACTTAAAATCCATATCCAGCCCTATGGCAGCACTGATTTTATACCGTGCCCCTTTCATAAGTGACCAGACATCTCCCACATTCCCAATATTTACTTCCGCTATTAAATTACTTCCGCTCCAGGTGACCACCCAAAAATTCCAGTTTATTTTTTCTAAAAAGGCATAAGTATATTTGACTCTACCAAAGAGTTTATAATAGCCTGAAAACTCATCCACATTAAACCCTGCAAGGTCATCATAACCGCCAAGACCATATGCCTTCCATTGCGAGACAGTCGCCCCTTCAAGTAAATACCCATAACTTAAATTCAAATTAATAAGTGAACGCCTGTGCGGTCTTATATCGGCACTTAAATTTCCGTTAAAAAACAAATAGTTATATTTAGCATAAGTCGTGGGGAGCCCCTTTTCCAGATTTAAACTCAATTTAAAAGCTCCCGCCTTTTCAAAATCTCTCGCTATTTCAATCCAAGAATCAAAAACATTCATATTTCCCTGTTCCACTTGCGCCACATTATTTAACTGCGCAAAATA
>CAILUR010000128.1 GCA_903837445.1 uncultured bacterium
ATGTAGTAATGGATGTAGAGTTGTTGGTACCAATAGCAATGGAGAAAGAACTTAGATTTGCTATCCGCGAAGGCGGAAGGACAGTCGGCTCCGGTGTTATTACCGAGATAGTCGAATAACTTACTGTAAAAAGAATATTATGAAAGGGAGATTGTAAAATGGCAGAGCCCCAAAAGATAAGAATAAGGTTGAAAGCTTATGACCACAAATTGCTCGACAAGTCCGTAAAGGATATAGTTGACAAAATGAAAACAAGCGGAGCAAAGGTTTTCGGACCGATTCCTCTGCCGACCAAAATAAATAGATATACTATTCAGCGGTCGGTACACGCGGATAAAAAATCGCGTGAGCAGTTTGAAATGAGAGTTCACAAGAGAATAATAGATATTCTTGATATGAGCCAGGAATCAATGGAAAAACTAATAAATATTGACCTTCCTGCCGGGATTGATGTAGAAATCCTGACATTTAGATCATAATGAAAGCCGCTCGGAGGAACTAAAGTGATTACAACAATGCTCGGAAAGAAAATTGGAATGACACAGGTTTTTAATGATCGTGGAGTGGTTATTCCAGTTACAGTTATAGAACTTCAAGATGCGCTTGTAGTGGAGAAAAAAACCGAAGCGAGAGATGGCTATAATGCTATTCAACTCGGCTATGGGGATGTAAAGAAACAAAAAAGTGTAAATAAACCAATGAAAGGTATTTTTAATAAAGCAAAACTTGCTTATAAAAAAATACTTAAAGAGGTAAGAGTTTCTAAGGACGAACTCGCAGCAGTCAATGTTGGGGATATTATTAAACCTGAATCTTTGAAGGTACTTGAAGGGAAGTTTGTTGATATCTCAGGTACTTCAAAAGGTAAAGGATTTCAAGGCGTTATGAAGAGACATAACTTTTCTGGAGGACCAGATGGACACGGTTCTATGCAACACAGAGCGCCGGGTTCTATAGGTTCATCTACATACCCAGCCAGAGTTTTTAAGAATCAGAAAATGCCAGGGCATATGGGAGATGTTAGAGTAACAGTTCAGAATTTGCTTGTACACCAGGTAGATGCCGAGAATAATTTTATTCTGGTAAGAGGCGCTGTTCCTGGCGCAAATGGTGGAGTAATTGAAATTAAGAAAAGTGTTAAAAAGAAATAATCTGATAAAGGAGAAGTTGCGAAATGAAACTTGATATAGTAAACAGTGAAAATAAGAAAGTCTCTGAGTTTGAAATAGCGGACAGTTTTGTAAATGTAGAGAGCAATGATGACTTAATACATGACATGCTTCTTGCATATCTCAATAATCAGCACATTGACTCCGCTAAAACGAAGACCCGCGCTGAAGTGCGCGGAGGCGGAAAAAAACCGTGGAAACAAAAAGGCACGGGACAAGCGAGACATGGTTCCATTAGATCTCCTTTGTGGAAAGGCGGAGGAGTAGTGTTTGGACCTCAGCCAGTAAAACCGAGATTTAAAACAAATAAGAATAGTAAAAAAGAGGCCTTCCACATAGTAGTGGCGCAAAAACTGAAAGATAATAATGTAATTGCTATAGATAAGATAGAAGCGAAAGATGCGAA
>CAILUR010000129.1 GCA_903837445.1 uncultured bacterium
AATATTTTTGGGGTGCCATTGGAGGTAACGGGATTCGGGTAAAATGTAACTTTTGTTGTTTTCATAAAATCAAGATTGCTATTATCAGGGAGGGGTGTTGCTGTCCCAATAACTGTTGGGGTGCAGGTAAAAGTATCTGTTTCTGTGGGGGTTTGAGTACAAGTCCAGGTCTCGCTCGGCGAGCCTGTGGTCGCGGTCGGCGTATTTGAAACGATGCTTGTTGCGGTAAAAGTGCAAGTATTCGAAGGCGAAGGGGAGTTTGTACTTGTTGTCGTGGCTGTAGTTGTATTGGTGGCTGTGTTTGTTCTGGTCGCTGTGTTTGTCGGAGTCCTTGTCAAAGTGTTTGTAGGAGTGTTTGTTGGAGTATTTGTCGGAGTGTTTGTCAGTCCACTACAGTTAAAAGACCATGTAATATTTTGTGTCATAAGCGATTTCCTATATGATTCATCTCTTACCGCAGGGTTATTATCTATTACCCTCGCTATTAATTGGTGGGTTCCTGATGAAAATCCGAGGTCGGAAATAAGTACGCTCCTCGCCGCATTCTTGGCTGTCTGCGTGACACCATCCACAAGCCAGTAAGTATCAAGGTTAAATCCGACTGGCTGTTGTGTTACTATTGTCACGGTATCGGAACACGAAAGAGTATTGACGGTTGTGGTATATGAATCCACAGGTTTCACCATATTATAAATATTTAATATGAAGGCTTCTCTTCCAATATTATTAAACGGAACACCCAAGACTCGCATCTCAGAAGTATTTGTCGGACGCCATACCCCAGATGAATAATTTGCGCCTCCTCCCTGATAGGTACCAATAGTGCCGCCAGTTGGATCTGTTACTCCCATCCACGAATACCATTTTATGCTGTTTGTAACCTGTGCTGCTTGTTGGTATATAGAAAGGTTTCTTTGTAAAAGGCTGGGGGATGGGCTCCATTCCGCTCCTGAGTAAGTAGAGGCACCAGCATATTCATCTGTTAAATGTCCAAAAGAATGACCAACTTCGTGAAGTACAAGGTCATCGGACTGAATATTGTTCCCAGCGGCACACGCGAGGTTGAGAGTAGGGTATCCCGCACCTCCATATGTGGAGCTGTTTGCTAAAGCTATAACAGAATCTGCCTTTGGCGCCATGGCTGCATAATTCCAACAGGTAGTGGTATTGGCGCATAGGAGTCGAGCTACTCCTCCGCAGAAGTAATACATTCCGTAGATTGTATTTTTTGTTATTCCGTTCGTGGGGTCGTTTGCTACCCCTGAATCCACGGAGGCAGTTTCTATCCTATAAACATTATAGTAATTTTTATAAATATCCAGCGGGTTCATGGCGAAATAGCCGGTCATTCTGGTTGTTGCTTGAGTGGCAAATGCCATCATTTCTGCTGTCTGGTATCCGTCCCCCTCAATCACTATACATATTCTGTTTGCGTCAGGACCGTTGTCTATCATTTTTACGATATTTGGTGGCGGCAGTGGCTGGTCCACGGGTAAAGCAAGCGTGGAAAAGCCTGGTTTCTTTTTAAGCTGGGGGAAGGCATCTTCTTTTTTCATTGTTACCCGTTCTATTTTCCCATCAGGAAAAAATACTTCCATGCTTATAGTATCAGAGGCGGTGATGGAAGAGGGTAAATAGGAATCTATACCTAAGGCCTGAACCTGACTGGTGGCCGCAAATATTAGCACTGTGAAAAAAACAGATGTTTTTAAAATAATTTTTCTCAAGTATCTCACTTTGTCGGAATTGTTTTCCAATTTTGTTAGCAAACTGATAAAAAAACGTGCACGACTTTAAGCCATTTGTAGAATGCTTTCTTAAATACCTATTAATAATTAAGAATACTATACTTTCGACTTGCTTGCAAATATAAAAATATAATTTTTTGATTTTTATTGTAATAACTTTATTGCTATGCTACGATTTATTTATTAAGATAAAATATTCATTTCTCAAAGGGATGAATGTAGTGAAAACTCAGGTTTTATAGCATTATATGACATCTTTTTTTAAATAAAAGGCGAACAATGGAAGGACTGAAAAATCGAAAGTAATTTTAAATGGAGATTAATTTGTGAATAAAAGTGTAATTTTGGTTTTTGTAATTTTATTTCAGGCAGGGATAGGTTTTGCGGAAGACTGGCAAATAAAGGGTTTTACTCCGGAAATGAATGAAACATCAGAAAAGGTGTTTATTTCATTGGAAGAAAACACTCAGGACACGCAAACTCCAGCAACCATAAATAATAAAAAAGAACAAAATTTAAAATGGCTTATGTCCAATGAAACATTTAAGGAAAGTGAGAAAAATTGGATAGGCGAGAAAACGGAAGTCGAACCAGAAGAAAGTTTGAATTTAAACATAAAAGAATATCTTATGGGGCTACTTTCGAAAAGTCTGCCTTCCGCAGTAACCCCTAAGGCAGAAGATAAAATAAAAAAACCGCGATAAACACCGCGGTTTTTTATTGGTAGGCGATATAGGATTCGAACCTATGACCAATTGATTAAGAGTCAACTGCTCTACCAACTGAGCTAATCGCCCACGATTATATATACTATAAGTATTTTAATAAGAACAGTAACATTTTGGACAGTTGACTCTTTTAAACAACAACTGCTCTAAAACGCTCTTGTTTGCCACCAGGCAAACAAACATTAAATATTTATTTTACCAAGCGTTTCGCCGGCATATTTAAGCCGGCACCAACTGAGCTAATCGCCCACTTGATCGAAAATTCACTTAAACATAATGCTGAAACACATAGTTTATACCAAAAACCCCTATTTTTTGCAAGGGAAAAAACTTTTTAACAGGGTAAAGACAAAACATATAAAAACACATAAAAGGCTGGAAATATTCCAAAAATGTAGTAAAATTAATGTTTGCGAGAAGCAACAGGCTTTATAAACTGTTGTTATTTTATTTATTTGTTTTGATAAACATAGACAAAAGGCAAACTGATTAGTAACTGCGCGAGGGTGGTGAAATTGGCAGACACGCCAGACTTAGGATCTGGTCCCGAAAGGGTTGCGGGTTCAAGTCCCGCTCCTCGCACCAATAGATTGAAGATAGTGTTTTTGAAATCGGCAGGAGTCAAGTCTCCTTGAGTAAGACTCAAGGATAAGGAAATGCAGAATTTTTATTTCGCGTGAGCGCTCATAAAAATAAGCATTTCCTAACCGCTCCTCGCACCAATAGATTGAAGATAGTGTTTTTGGAGTAGATTTTAAAGAGTTTTAATAACCAAAAAACTCTAAACTAAATTGACAAGGAGCACACAAACATGAAGTGGGAAGTTAAAGACGAGAAAAATTGTAAAAAGATTATTACGGTGACGCTGGAAAAAGAAGAAGTAGAAAAAAATTATTTGAAAGTTTTCAACAATGTTAAACAAAACGCTGCAGTTGACGGATTTAGAAAAGGAAAAGTTCCAGAAAGTATAATAAAAACATCTTATAAAGATACCATAAAGGATGAAGTTATAAAGGAGTCGGTATCAAGTACCTATAACGAAGTTATAAAACAGCTTGGGCTTCAGACAGTGGCTTATCCAGATATTCAGGAAATAAAGTATGAGGGCGAAGGTAATGGGATGATTTATATTATCGGAGCGGAAGTCAACCCCGTATTTGAAGTAAAAGATTATAAAAATATAAAAATTGATAAGAAAAAGTTTGAAAAAGTAACAGATGAAGATATGACTCGCGAACTTAATCGCATTAGACAGTACAGAGGTAAACTTAAAGAGACAGCAGGCAGAGAAGTCCGTGAAGGTGATTTTGTAACAGTAAATATGCAGGGGTCGGTAGATGGACAAGTGCAGGCAGACATGACTTCGGATAAACAAGTAATCAATCCGGGCTCAAAGAGAATGCTGCCAGAAATAGAAGATGGGCTTAAAGGGATGAAACTTGGTCAGGAAAAAACTATAAAACTGGTTTTTCCTAAAGATTATCATAATGATAAAGTGGCAGGAAAGGCAGCAGTTTTTGAGTTGAAAGTGAATGGGATAAAAGAAATAGATTTACCAGAACTGAATGATGATTTTGTAAAAACACTTGGCAAATATAGCACTGTCGAGGAACTGAAAACTGCTATAGATCGG
>CAILUR010000130.1 GCA_903837445.1 uncultured bacterium
ACCATTATCGGCATTATATAAAGTTGCATAAGCAAAAATATCACTATAGCACAAAGCGTTATCCCCCCTAAAATAGCCGCTGGGATTTTCATAGTATCTATCTTATCCAGATAAAACCTTATCGCAATATACGCCAGCACCGAGAACAAAGCATTAATTAAAAAGACCACTGTACCGTGGTAAAAAAACTTTTTAACGCCTTCCATTACTGTTGCCAAGCTTTTCATATTCTGTTCCCTGCGTATGACTTTTCCCCAATAATATAAAAATACCGGTGTGACTGCGTGCCAAATAAAAAGCATAAGCCCAATTAAAACATAAAAATATTTTGGCATTTTATAAATGCTAAAAAGCAATATAGCCATTGAAACAAATATGAGCAGGTTTAGAAGTGCGCCTTTAAAAAGAAAGTCATACATTACCCAAAAAGTTCTTTTAAGTGCTTTGCCAAACATTAACCCCTCCGCTTTCAGTACTTTCTTGTTTTTTGTTTTACCAGTTCAAAATTACTTTTCATAATATCTCAGATATTTACTTAGGATATTTTAAATTTTGCGAGTTCCTTATTTATCACGCGCATATCTGCATTCTGTTCAAACACAGCCGTCCCTATTTCATTCATAAAGACAAACCCTATTTTACCATCTCTTGCTTTTTTATCAGAACGCAAGTGTGCTACAATAACTTTTTTTTCAAGTTTTTTCAAGGGTTTAATTAGCTTATATTGTTTTAACAGGTTTTCTTGGCGTTTCACTGTGGCAGTATTACAATACCCTGCTTCCTTTGAAATCCCTGCCGCCATAAGCATTCCTATCGCTATGGCTTCGCCGTGTTTATAGCCTTTATATTTTGCCGCGGCTTCTATGGCGTGTCCTAAAGTATGACCATAATTTAAAATAGCCCTGCCCCCTGTGGTTTCCTTTTCATCCTTACTCACTACCATAACTTTAATTTCAGCTGATTTTCCTACCAGATATTTTATCTCCTGCTGATTTCTTTTAAGAATTGCTTTTGAATTTTTCTCAAGATATTCAAAAAAAGTTTTATCACTTATAATTCCATACTTTACGACTTCCGCGAGTCCATTTCTGTATTCACTCTCAGAAAGAGTTTTTAAGAACTCCGTATCTGATACCACTAAGGCGGGCTGATAAAAGGCGCCTACAAGATTTTTTCCTTCTGGCAAATCAAAGCCTGTCTTGCCTCCGATAGCGCTGTCCACTTGGGCAAGGAGCGTGGTCGGCACATGTGCCAGTGTTATGCCACGCATATAGGTGGCTGCTGCAAATCCTGCCAAATCCCCAATCACCCCACCGCCGAAGCCCACTATTGCCGAAGACCGGTCCAGACCTGCTTTCGCGCAAGCGGCATAAATACTTTGTAGGGTTTTAATATTTTTGTATTTTTCTCCGTCGGGGATTAAAAGCACTTTACAATCAAAATACGCATCCAGTGTTTTTTTCAGTTTTGCGCCGTGAAGTGAGTAGATTTTTTTATTGCTTATCAGCAGGACTTTTTTTCCCCGAACTTTTTCTTTAAGTAAGGCGCCTGTCTTTGCACTTATGCCACTGTCTATATAAATGTTATAAGAACTTTTCCCAATATCTGCTTTTATCATTTTCATTTGAGGGCCTCAATAAAAAAGTTTTTTAAAATAATTTTCCCCACTTCATTTTTTCCTTTTTTGTCAGTATCTACCACAATATCCGCCGCGGCTTTATATAGCGCCAGCCGACTTTTAAACAAGGCTTCCGCCTGTTCTGGATGGGCTGTATCAAAAAGTGGTCTTGTCTTTCTACCTCCCACTCTTTTTACAATCGTCTTAAAACTACTTTTAAGATACACCATAACTCCGGTTTTTTTCAAAAGGTTTATATTTTCCTGTTTTTTGACTACTCCCCCGCCTGTGGCGATAATCATATTTTTCTTTTTCGCCGCCACCTTTACCGCCAGGGTTTCCAGTTTTCTAAAATGTGCCTCTCCATACAATGCAAATATTTTTTTTATTTTGGTTTTGGTTTTTTGTTCGATGCTTTTATCTATGTCCACAAGCTTTTTTCCTGTGCTTTTTTCAAGAAGTTTTCCAATGGTGGTCTTGCCACTACCCATAAAGCCAATAAGCACAATGTTCGTCTTTTTGTTTGTCAAAAGGTTTCTCCGTGAAAGTTTTATCAGCTTGTGCCTATCAGTAGTTTGCAACATATTTTAAGTAGTTTTCATAATTCAACTTCATTTCATTCAACTCGTCTCCGCCAAATTTTTCCTGCATAGCCGCCAATATTTCCACCGCTACCACAGCTTCCGCAACAAGGGCTGCTGCTGGGACTGCGCATATATCCGAGCGTTCATACACTGTCTTTACTGGTTTTTTTGTTTTTATATCCGCTGATGAAAGTCCTTTCATTACTGTGGAGATAGGTTTCATTACAGCACTCACGCTTATAGGATTGCCATTTGTCATTCCACCTTCCACGCCACCTGCATTATTTGTTTTCCTAAAAAAGCCCTGTTTTTGAGCATAATAGATTTCATCGTGCATTTCGCTTCCAGTTTTGCCCGCATAAGCAAACCCTGCTCCAAAAGCCACCCCTTTAAACGCCTGAATACTCATAAGGGCCATAGCCAGTTTAGCGTCAAGCTTCTTATCCCATTGCGTATAGCTTCCCAGTCCAGGAGGCAGAGGCGAAGTCAAAACCGTTATGGTCCCGCCTAAGGTATCTCCCTCTTTTTTAGTTTTATCTATCAAAGCCATAATCTGCTCAACATTTTTTCCAGGATATCTAAGGTCAGCAGAGTATTTTTTTTCAGTGGCAGCTATCATGGTTGTAATTTTATTTATATCCAACCCCTCCACAGTAGCTGTGCCTATCCCGCCTATGGAAGTCACGAAACCTAATACTTCAATCTTAAAACTTTTCAGAACTTTTTTAGCTATCGCTCCCGCTACCACGCGTGCTGCTGTTTCCCTCGCGCTGGCGCGCTCCAGTATATTACGCAAATCTTTCTGCCTGTATTTTATTCCGCCTGTAAGGTCAGCGTGCCCTGGTCTCGGTACAGAATATTCCTTGACCTGCCCTGCCCACGGTTCCACACTCATCATACCTTTCCAATTCTCAAAATCATTATTTTTAATAAAAATCCCTATAGGGTTGCCTGTGGTTTTTCCAAACCGCACTCCAGATAAAATTTCCACTTTGTCTTTTTCTATTTTTTGCCTGTGCCCACGGCCATAGCCCTTTTGTCTCTCGCCCAACATAACATTTATGTCCTCAGGGGATATAAGAATATTAGCCGGCACTCCGTCAATAATAATAGAAAGTCCTTTTCCGTGAGATTCTCCAGCAGTCAAATATCGTATCATTCTATTCTTTTTCTTCGTCAATGATTGAAGCAGTCAGGAACACTACAAGTTCCACTCTTTCTTTTTCTTCTGTGGTGCCTTTAAAAAGTCCGCCAATAAGTGGAATGTCTCCAAGTATAGGCACTTTGTTTTCAATATTTGATATCCTATCGCTTATCATTCCTCCGATAACCACTGTATCGTTATTTTTAGCTCTTACAAGAGTAGAGGCGTTTTGTTCAGAAGTGTCAGGAGGCCCACCCACATTTTGTGAAGTGGAGACCATAATTTTTTTCACTGTCACATCCACCTGCATACTTATCTGCCCATCATCAGTAATTTTCGGCGTTACCTTGAGCTGTATAGGCAGCTCTATAGGATTGTAGGTCTGTGTCGTCACTGCAACGCCTGAGGCGCCATTAGTGACATTTGTAGTCAAATAATAGGTGGTTCTGGTAGTATAAATCAAAGCCGTTTTATTGTTTTGTACTGTGACTTTAGGAGACGATAACAGTGTCGCATCTGTCTTGGTCTGCAGGGCATTCAGTGTGGCTTTTATATCCACCCCTGTCTGTAAAAACCCCAGCGTAAGAGTGCCAGCTGGAGTATATGCCATAGGCGGCGTCCCTGTGCCTTTGATAGTGGTACCGTTGTTCAGATATGTCCCGCCCCACTGCACTCCAAGATTTTTTACATCATTTACATTTACTTCATACATTTTAGCTTCCACACTTACCTGTCTGACCTTGACATCCAATTTAGTTATTACTGATTCAATTTTTTTAATATTTTTTATGGAGTCCGTTACTACCACACTCCCTGTTCTGTCATCCGCTATAATTTTTCCAGTGGTACTTAAAAAGCCTCTTAAGGACTCTATGAGCACTGAGGCGTCCACATACTGAGTCCTGTAAATTCTTGTTTGCAAACCACCTGTCGCATCCTGTGAAAACTCCGTGCTTCCATCTGCGTCCACATTTATTATAATATCCAACAGTCTGTCTATATCCCCTTCTGTGCCTGCCATTATCAATCTATCCTGTCCCGCGGTGGTGTCAGCTTCCACTCTTAAATCCATAGTGGGTTCTTTGCTCAATTGCACATCCACAATCCTTTTTAATTCTAAAGAGGTCATGGTTTTTGGAGAATAAAATCTTGTCATATGTTGCAGCATAACTTTTTCTTGTTTTATATCCGCCACAGTCCCTATCTTAATCATATTTGCCCTTACTTCAAAGGCAAAAGATTGCGGTGCTAAAACATCTCGTAAGACAGTCACAAACGGCTGGTTTTCCTCTTTTAGGGTAACCGGCAAAGCCGTGTTTAAAGACGGGCCCGCTACAAATTCATATCCGGTCTGGACTGCGAGCATTCTCAAAACAGCCGCCATAGGCGCACTCTGCACATTTATTGAAATCTTCTGATACAAATCAAGTTCCCTGTTTCTTTTTGAGAAATCTATCGCCGCATGATCAATATCCAAGATTATCTGGTTTTGGTCTCTGGTAACTGTATATGGCACATTTTCAGTAATTTTTATGCTGATATCCAATGTCTTGTCAACTTTGTTTTCCTTGAGAGTGACCGCTTCCACCACTCCTTTATTTATCTGTACTGCGTTTTCTTTCCATACCGATACGGCATCCACCACATTTAAAGTAATGATTTTATTTTTGGCATCTTTCATAACTCTGTATTTTACAGGTCCATCTGAAGTGATAATCACACGGGTCTTTTTAGTTAAATCTTTCCCCGCCACATCCATTATTCTATAGAGCATTACTCCTACTTTATTTTCTTTTTCCACGGCTGGTTTATACTCTTTTTCCACAGCTGGTTCTTTTTGTACTACTGGCACAACTATTTTTTTAAGTAGAGTCACTATAATGTTTTTTCCATCAGCGCTCACTTTCCACTTCATTTCACTTTCAAGATCTAACACTACCCACGCCTCTGTCCCGTGCCCCGCTGTCCTTACTCTCACCACTCCGCCTTTTTCGACTTTTATTGTTTCCGTTTTTGCTGTACAGTTCAAGAGTTTCACGAGAATGCGATGATTCTTATTTGAGGCCTCTGGCATTAAAGCAGAAACTTTTTGCGCCACTTTTTCCGATACCGCTATCATTATTTCTATTTTATCTTTTGCATCTATTGTTGAAATTTTTTCAATAACCACTTTTTTCTTTTCCACTTGCACAGGGGCCGCGGTGGCAAGCGCACTCGCAGTGACTTGTTCAAAAGGAATTGCCGTTATAATAGTTTCTTCTTCTGCGAAAAATACACCCGCAAATAAAAATAAAATTAAGGACAGAATCACTACTTTAAAAGTTTTTGTTATTGGTTTCATTTTTCCTCCTAATATTTCTCATTTTCTTTGTCCGGTTTTATCCCCGGCAGATTAGTCCTGTTATTTTTCTCTCATAGTAAAGGTTATTTCCTTATCGCCTTGTACCAACACCACTTCATTGTTTTTATTCATTTCTCCTGTGATATCCTCTATCACCAAATTATTTTCGCCGTATAGTTTTCCCTCTCTGAAAATATATCCAAAATCACCGCCCCCTTCATTTTTAAAAAGCGCAGTGACATCTTCTCCATCTCCCGCTATGCCCACAAGAACAAAAGAAGCAATATCTAAATTAATCGCAGCGGGCATATTTTCTTTTTTAAAGACCGCTTCAAAAGGATCTTTCCCAGTTTTATTTTTGAAACTATACAGGGGTTGTATTAAAAAATCCCCAGCTGTAGTTGTAATTTGAGCAGTTATAACTTCCGTGAACACTCCTGAAAACAGAAGCGCAACAATAACTGCTATAAACTTTTTACCCTTTCTTTTAAACATAAAACTCCTTTTATTGCGTTGCCTGCGTTTCGTTAAAGGAATACACTTTCACAAGCATTGAAACAAATATGTTTGAAGGATCATCCAAAGTGGGAACCCTTGCGCTTATGTTCATTTTTGAAGGCACAGTGAGTCTCTCTACATATCCAAGCTTTGTAAGGAAAGTTCCCAAATCCGTAAACTTGCATTTTAAATCAATATTTATTCCTAAAATTTTATATCTATCCCCTGGCCCTGTTCTTATTTTTTCCGGTTCAAATTTAGTTATGCTCACTTTACATTCTG
>CAILUR010000131.1 GCA_903837445.1 uncultured bacterium
AGCATCAATAAGTTTTATGGTATATTCGGAATGTTTTTCAAGTATTGCAGCGGTATATAACAAAGAAAGTGGAGGATACACGGAACCTATATCCTTATGTTCAAAGCGTTCTTCCCTGACCACGGGAAACCCCTGCACCCGGGGCGGGTTAATAAGCATTATCTTCAGTTTTTCCATTTTGCCTCATGCATTATTATTCCCCTTTTTAATCACTCTTGTCTACATTCTTGACTTCGTTCTTGTCTGCGCCTTTGGCTTGACAAAATACACAGCCATAAAAACAAAAAACCCGGCGGGAAATCCCGCCGGGTTTTAAGGTTATGTGAGCGATTAGCCTCTTGTAACGTTCGAAGCCTGAGGGCCTTTTGCGCCGTCAACTACGTCAAAGTTAACTTCTTCGCCTTCTCTTAGCGTCTTGAAGCCGTCCATCTTGATTGCGTCAAAGTGTACGAATACATCCTTTCCGCCTTCCTGTTCGATGAAACCATAACCTTTCTTTTCGTTGAACCATTTCACTTTTCCTTTTGCCATTTCTACTGCCTCCAAAAAATTTTTAAATCATGTAGCACTTCTTCTACATTTATGTTGAAATTATATCACACCCTACAAAACCCTGTCAACACTAATTTTAAAAAAAGTTCAATAATCTTTAGTATGCCCCAAAAGTGACTTAATACCTCTAAAAGCCATTTTTACATCCCTTATTGTGCGTAAAGACAGAAAACTCTTTATGAGAAATAGCGGTTGCTTATGCAGTGCCCACATTTTTTTGCACCAAACCGCATTGTCCACCTTACTTTTCAGAATATCGTGTGTCATATCCATTTTTTCATAGTCTTTCCCTGCCTCAGTCAACCAGCCCTCGTTTTGTGCTTCCCTGTAAAGCGGTGTCCCAGGATACGGCATAACTATGCTTGCCTGTAAGGAATCACCAAACCGGGTCTTATAAAGCATTAGTTCTTTTGCCGTTTCATAGGTTTTTTCGACATCCTTTTCGGTTTCCCACGGATATCCAGTCATCATAGTCATCATTATTTTAAAGCCGTGCCCCTTTGCGCGTTTAATATTTTCTTTTATCTGTTCTATAGTTTCCAGTTTTCCTATCTTGCGTAAGGTTTCAGTATTTCCCGACTCCAGCCCCACTTTTAAAAGCCTATACCCTATGCGTTTCATAACTTTGCATTTTTCTTCGGTTAAATCCTCAGCCCTCGCATTTGAAGATAAAACAAATTTCCCCTTTAGCCCTCGGGTTTCAATTTCTTTCGCCATACCTTGCAGCCATTCCAGCGACCATAGTCCCCCTGACTCATTGTCATCAAATATCTCATAGACTTTATATTTTTTTACCAACATTTCTATTTCTTCAGCGACATTTTTCGGCGATCTCAAATAAGCTTTTCTCTGCCAAAAAGCGTGTTGCCAAACACAAAAAGTACACACCCCGCCAGTTTCTTTTCCCTCCCTGCCACAACCGCGCCCGCTCAAAATATATGCACAAGGTCTATAAAGATATGCCTCTCCATAGAGCCGAAAACCAGTAAGTTCCCTGTCAATAAAAGGTAGAGCATCTAATTCGGTAACTCTTTCAGGTTTCCCAGAACCCTGCACTTTGCCCTCTACTTTCCGGTAAATCCCTTTTGGAAGTTCTCCTTTGCCTGTCATAAAACTTATCAAATCTCTAATACTCACATCATAATCCCCACCAGTCACTACAAAATCAACTTCAGAATTATTTATGGATTCCTCCGGGAAGAAAGTCACATGGTCCCCACATAAAATTACTTTTGCATCAGGATTGTCGGCCTTAAAAGTTTTTATATATTTCCAGTGATATTGTATGATAGGCGTTTTGGTTTCGATAATTACCACATCCGGTGCAAATTCATTTAAGCGTCTTTCAAACGCCTGCGCTGTCATTCCCCTATTTATCCCATCCAAAAATAATACTTCGTGTCCGGCATTTTGCAGCAGGGTTACAGTATATGCAGGAATAAGCGGATAGATTTTTATTTCACGCGAGTGCGTGTATTTGAACTGCCTATTCTGCCCAAGTAAAGGTATTTTCCCGTTCACAAACCGCGGGGGATAGATAAACGCTATTCTCATTCAAAACCTCAAATAATGTTTTGGGTTTCGGTTTTTCGAATTAAAATATCATTCGAAAACATACCACAAAACCAAAATCATTTTTTAAACTCACCACAAATACTCTAAAGGATTTTGCACGACCCCATTTTTAAATATTGTAAAGTGCAAATGTGGGCC
>CAILUR010000132.1 GCA_903837445.1 uncultured bacterium
GTACGACAAACTCCGCGGCTATATGTTGGGCATCTGCCGCCGAGCCGCCATTACCAAAAACAAGCAGTTTATTTCCATTTTTTAGAGAGGTGTGTATCAGGGCGATTGCTTTTTGAAGGGTGGCACTATGGGCTTCGTAACTTTTCATTTTTACTTCTATACTTTCCTTGACAGAGTTTAAAAAGTAATCATTCATATCGTTCTCCTGTGCCATGTTTTATTAATTATAAAATATTTCTTATGTAAGTCAAGGTATAAAAAAATCTCTTAATGGGCCTTTACCACCGTGGCTTTCTGCAATACCGCATCTATGGAACCTATTATAATATTTGATTTTACCAGTACTGGTATCCTATTTTCATCGTTTGTCATCCATATGGTAATCTCGCCCTTTTGCTGAAAAATCCCTTCAAATTTTAACATAGGCTTTATCACCACGCAGTCAAAATCGCCTGCATCCGTGGAGACCCTCTCATAACCTATCTTTTTCACCGCCACTTCATATGCCTTTCCATCATCCGCGCAGACATCTATTACCACCTCATTTTTTCCATTTATATCCATAGTTCTAAAAAAATACATTTCCGATAACACATCCTGTACATATGCCGGTACCACATATTGTTCGCCTGACCTTTTTATAGCAATTCGCCGTTGAGGATAAAAGTTTATAAATTCAGACTTTTTGTATTTTCCTTCTTCGAGATTTTTACTGTACTTGTGTGAAAATAAACCAAGGACATCCATATATGATTCTATAGTATCTCGTACCCTGTGAAAGTTTTCAAAAAATGGCGCAGTCCTGGTCTCAGCCACAATATGATATGCCTGTCTGCCGTTTATAGTTGTTATTTCCTTCACTTCCAATGTGCCGAAGCCGGCAGTCACATTGAAATACTTTATTGCATATACCAATTTTTCGCCTACCCCAAAAGTTCTGTTTTTCATTACGCGATAATTAAATTCTGGCAGCGGTGCTGAGGTTTCCGTCACCTTTTGGGGTACTATCCTTGGATGTGGTTCTCCATTCAAGGGAATTTTTAGTCCCCTATTTTCTTTTATTATATAAGGGGCTTCAATCCCGTTGAACTCAGCTAAAAAATCAAAAATTTTACCTTTGCCATAATTATTCCGTGCAATAGCCCAAAGAGAATCTCCTTTAACAACTTTGTATTCTTTAGAAGGAGGCGGATTTTCAATTTCATTTACATATATTATTTTAATTTTAGACATATCTTGCGGCACATCGTTTTCTTTTTGCTTTATTGTATCTTCCGGTACAAACATTTCATCCGCCTGCAGCCTGAGTTTTTTTTCCGCTTTGAGCGCATCTATCATTTGTATTTTTTTTACTGAGGTAGCGCAGGAAATAAACCCGCCACTTACAAACAGGACAAACAGAACCAAACACAATTTTCGTTTCATACTCAGACCTCCTGTATTTTCAAAATTATTTTTTCATCCCTTATGGAATCCATTCCTGCACTGACACTTTCTGGTTGTAGAATAAAACTTTTGTTTCCAAGCGGTCGCCATCTCACAGGGTTCACGCCTGTCGCTGGAAAAAAACTCAGGGTATTTACGCCGAGCGCCCCCGCGATATGCATAGGACCTGTGCTACAGCTTACGAACAGCCCTGCTTTGCCAATAACTGCCGAAAGTTCCCTCAGGGTAAGCACTTCATTCATTAAAACAATATTAACATCCTTTTTTATCATATCATAAATTCTTTTTGTTTTTTCCTGTTCGCCTTTCCCACTCGCGAGTAAAACAGGTCTTCCCGTCTGTTTGTATAAAAGCGCCACTACTGCCGCGTATCTTTTTTCACTCAGATTCGCGGCTGATTTTCCTCCTGGATATACCATAATAAATTTTTCACCAAGGGGCTTTGTCCTCAGATATTCCCCTGCTTTCTCTTTTTCCATCTGCGACAGATACCAATAAGTCCGCACCGCGGTTTTTTCGCCTATAAACTCTTTTGCCAGTAAAAGATTATACTCGGCTTCGTGTTTGAGTGACTTTGCTCTGCTGCTATTTACAGGCCTATTAAAGAAAAAGGGCGAATACCATCTACGCGCAGTGCCATATCTCAAAGGCACACCAGCCGCAAAAGGTACATATGCCGCTAAAAACTCTGGAAATAAAGTTATAGCCGCGTCAAACTTTGCTTCTTTAATCTGTTTTATAGTGCCACTTACATTTTGTCGGTTGAAGGTTATCACTTCATCTACATCTGGATTATTTAAAAGTACTTCCTTTGAGTATTCAGAAACTAAAAGTGCGATATGGCATTTCAGCGCATTTTTTATTTCCTTTATCACTGGGGTCGCAAGCACTAAATCCCCTATGCCATCCGTCCTTGATATTAGTATTTTTTTCATAAGTTTTATTTTTCGCTTCCGTAGCGTTCTAAAATTGTCTTTATAAGGTCTTTGGTTGAGTGCTTTTTTTTATCTCCGGCAATAGTTATTTTTATTCCGAGTGCCGCTGCCATATCTTTTTCAGGCACTGTGTCTTTTGTATAGTCAGTGCCTTTGGCGTGATAGGTCGGTCTCAGAGTTTTAAGCGTTTTTTCCACAGTCAGTTCGTTGAATATAACCACATAGTTTACAAATTCAAAAGCCGCCATCATTTCCGCCCGCTCGTTTTCATTTACCAACGGCCGGCCTTTACCTTTGAGACGGCGGACTGACGCATCCGAGTTTAGTCCCACCACAAGCACATCCCCTTTACTCCGTGCACTGCGTAAAAATCTTATATGTCCTACATGCATAATATCAAAACAGCCATTGGCAAAAACTATTTTTTTTCCTTGTTTTTTTAGGCGCGCTATTATTTTAGCAAGTAGTTCTCTTTTTATTATCTTTCGCATATGCCTTCCTTTAAATAAAATTTATTATTTCTAAATTCTATTTCTCCATTGCCAGCTAAATCCTCTACTCTTTTTCTATTTTTACTTTATCTTTTTTAACGCTTTTTTCAATTCTTCTGGGGTGACTGTGGCGACGCCTCTTTTCATTACTACCAGCCCACCGCCAATATTAGCAAGAAACGCAGCATCTACAAGTGATGCCCCTGCCCCTAAAGCGACCGCCGTTATTGAAGACACCGTATCTCCAGCGCCATTTACATCCACTATATCATCAGAACCAAAAGGGGCTATTTTTGTTAGTTTGTTTTTCTCAAAGACCGTCATTCCTTTGCTGCCTCGCGTGACTATCATACCTGTGGCTTTCATTTTTTCGCATAGCAGTTTGGCCATTTCATCCACAGCTTTGTCTCCGTAAGTTTCCATACCTACTACTGGACCGGCCTCTGTTTCATTGGGCGTGGCAGTAGTTATATATTTAAACTTTGAAAGTGCATAGCGCGAATCCACCACTACTTTTTTCCCTTTTTTTGCGAGAGCATTCACTACGCTTATCACCGCATCGCTTATGACTCCACCACCATAATCAGATACCAGTATGGCGGAACATTCAGGCGAAAGCCGGTGAATGTTTTCTATAAGTTTTTTTTCAATATTTTCTGCCAGTGGTTTTGTTTGGTAATGGTCTATTCTGACTATCTGCTGTTTTACAGTATGTACGCTGCCTGCCAAAATTCTTGTTTTAACAGGGATCTGATATGCCGAAGCTTTTATGATATTTGAAATGTCGGCACCTTTTTTCACAAGCAGGTCCAAAATAATGTCAGAATATTTATCCGTGCCTACTACTGTCACCGGCACTGGAGTCGCCCCTATATCTTTGATATTCATAATAGGATTGGCGCCGCCTCCCGCAAGATAAACGCTTTTATTATATTTTAAAATAAGTACCGGCGCCTCACGGGAAATGCGTTCGGTTTCTCCATATAAATATTCATCCAAAATAAAATCTCCTATGACAAGAATCTTTTCATTTTTAAACTTTTCGATAAGGTCAAAATGTTTTTTCATATTTTTCCCTCCCTCCCCAATATCCATTTTACAGCTTCCGCTATATCCTTGGCAACAAAATCTGGCTGACTAGCCTTGTCTATTTTTTTAATTTCTTTTTTTCCGTATCCTGTTTGTACCAGTATGGTGTGCATTCCTGTATTTTTTCCAAGTTTTACATCTGACAACTTGTCCCCCATAGAAAAGCTTGCGGAAAGGTCAAGGTTAAATCTTTTTTTTGCTTTTAAGACCATACCTGGTTTTGGTTTTCTGCAGTCACAAACTTTTTTATACTTTGCTATTTTAGAGTCCTTATAATGTGGGCAATAATAAAAAGCATCCAGTTTTATGCCTTTCTCCGCAAATTGTTCTGTGATAAAAGTATGCGCCTTTTTTACAAAGGTTTCAGGGAAATAGCCGCGTGCGACGCCTGATTGATTAGTTATTATTATGACTTTATATCCAGCGGCCTTGAGCAGTTTCACCGCTTTAAAACTTTTTTGGAAAACCTTTATCTCTTTGAGAGATGAGGCATATTCCGCTTCTTTTATTAGGGTGCCATCTCTGTCTATGAACACTGCCTTTACCATTATTTAGGCATCTCTTTGGTCATATTAAACTGCATATCATGAAGTTCCGTGTAAAGTCCGCCCTTTTTCAAGAGCCCCAAATGAGTGCCTCGTTCTACTATTTTTCCACTTGCCATAACTAAAATAATATCCGCATGCCTTATCGTAGAAAGTCTGTGGGCTATGACAAAGGTGGTTCTGTTTTTCATAAGATTATTTATGGCCTTTTGCACAAGGACTTCAGAGTGTGAGTCCAGTGCCGAAGTCGCTTCATCCAGAATAAGCACTGGAGGATTTTTCAACACTGCCCGCGCTATTGCCAAGCGCTGGCGCTGTCCGCCCGAGAGTTTTACTCCGCGGTCACCTATCATAGTCTCAAATCTTTTCGGCATGCGTCTTATAAACTCATAAGCATTCGCTGCCGTAGCGGCTTCTATCAATTTTTCCTCGCTAATATTTTCCTGCCCGTAAGCAATGTTGTTTTTTATAGTATCGTTGAACAGTATGGTTTCTTGCGTAACTATCCCCACCATAGCGCGCAAAGATTCAATTTTTATTTTTTTAACATCTATGCCGTCAAAAGATATTTTTCCAAAATCCACATCATAAAACCGAGGCAACAAATCTGCCACAGTACTCTTACCACCACCCGAAGGCCCCACGACAGCCACTACCATACCTTTTTTAATCTTAAAATTAATCCCGTTAATCACTGGTCTGCCTTTGTCATAAGAAAACTTAACCGCTTTAATATCTATTTCTTTTTTAAACTCCGTAAAAGCCACAGCGTGTCTGTCATTCACAATATCTGGTGCAGTGTCTATCACACTAAAGATTCTCTCAGCCGCCGCCATAGACCCCTGTATAGTATTGTTCATATCATTGAGTTTTTTAATCTGTGGGTAAAGTCCCAACAAGGCAGCTATAAAAGAGAAAAAAGTACCAGTAGTCATTTGCCCGCCTATTATCTGAGACCCCGAGTACCAAATAATAGCGGCTATTCCAAAAGCGCCTATAGTTTCCATTATAGGAGACGCGATAGAAGAGGCACGGACGCCTGTCATTATATGCCCAAACAACCTGTCCAGTTCAAGTTTAAATCTGTTGTTCTCATATTTTTCCATACCGAACGCCTTGACCACTCGTATGCCGTTAAAAGTTTCATTCAGGGTGGCTGTCAAATCCCCCATTTTTTCTTGGGACTTGCGCGCGGATTGTTTCATCCTTTTCCCGAGTTTTATTATTGGAAATACCGCCACAGGAAAAACTATCAAAGACAAAAGTGCCATTTTCCAATTTAAATAAAACACCAAAATTACAAGCCCAGTTATATTAAAAAAACTTCCTATCAAGTTTCCCAAAACATTTGACATAGACCCTTGGACCATAGTCACATCGTTTGTTATGCGCGAAATAAGTATTCCAATTTTTTCATTATTAAAAAACCGCATTGACAAACCCGTTATGTGATTGTAAAGTTGCGAACGCATATCCACTATTATCTTATTTCCGACCCAGTTTATCAGATAGCTCTGTATATAAGTGCATATTCCTTTTAGGAAATATACGAGTATTATGGCAAGTGGCAAGAGTTTTAGATAATAATTAGCTTCGGTTTTGTCTGGATTAGCAAGGATTTTATCGATTACCGGCTTTATTACATAAACAGAAAGTGCGGTTAATATAGAAGTAAGCAGTAAAAAAATAAGAGCAAAGACTACTCTTCTGGTATAAGGCTTTACATAGGTCATTAACCTTAAATATGTTTTCATTTATCAGTCATAGCTCCTATTTATAAACTTTAAAACTGTAACAAAAACTAATGAAAAAGCTTTATTTATTGATAATAACTCATTTTTACCACGAGGTCAAGGAAGGATTATAGGCTAAAAAACAATTCCTAATTTCACTGCCGTTTTGGATACTTTTACAATTTAGGACTTATATTTTACTTACTTACAAACTGCAAGGCCGCAGAGTTTATACAGAACCTTTTTCCTGTCGGTTTTGGACCATCAGCAAAGACATGCCCCAAATGTGAGCCACATCTCGCACAGGTCACTTCTGTTCTTATCATACCGTAACTCTCATCCGCTATTTCTTTAATGTTAAGTTCCGACACTGGTTTAAAATAACTCGGCCAGCCTGTACCTGATTCAAATTTGGAATCCGAAGAAAACAAATCAATCCCACATACCACACATTTATATATTCCGGCTTTGTGATTATCCAAATATTTTCCAGAAAAAGCGCGTTCAGTCCCTTTTTGTCTGGTAATAAAGCAGACATCCGGCGGCAATTCTTTTTTAAGTTCTGCTTCCGTTTTAAGGTATTTATCCATTTCAATCACTTTACCTGAAGCAAAATCAAAAATCTTTATTTTATTTGTTTTTTCCACGAGTTTTCCCTCCCTACTATTTTTTATAGCCTGCCCAGCTCCCACTAACAAAAACCCTGTTAAAACAAGCGCAATAACTTTTTTCATTTTACCCTCTTAGCAATTCTATTTGTTGATTTTAACTCTTAAAAATTTTTCTATATTTTTTGGTCCACTCGCTTATAAAATTAAGTTTACTCTCTGATTTTGGATATTTCAACAAATATAAAATTGTCAAATTAGATTTTTTAGGTTATATTTATCTATGGACAAAAATACTCACAGGCAAGCGTTCCGTTCAAAGCGTGATAGTTTAAGTAAAAAAGCTATAAACACCCTCAGCCTTGCGGTTTTCAATAATTTCATTTCCTGCTTTTCCGGACTCCTTCCCAACGCCCGCAAAGTAATGCTTTATATAGATACCCAAAGTGAGGTCAGCACTTCTCCCTTTATCGAGTTTTTTTTAAATAACGGCATAAAAGTTTATGCCCCATCCGTATCAAGTGGTAAAATAAGGCCTGTGCTTTTGCATAAAAATTGTATTTTAAAAGAAGCTTCCTTTAAAATAAAAGAACCCCATCCAAAAATACATATAGCGAATGTGGAAAAACTCGATATGGTGATAGTCCCAGGCATTGCTTTTGATTTAACAGGACATCGGTTAGGCTTTGGCAGAGGCTATTATGATAAATTTCTCAAACAGGTATCGAAGAAAACCATAAAAATCGGACTTGCGTTTTCACAGCAGGTAGTCGCTTCTCTGCCTGCCGAGAAGCACGACATAAAAATGGACTATATCATTACAGATAAAAATATCATCTCCCAAAAAGTACCCATTTAAAGTTTCTCCATCATTATATAAAAAATATTTCTCCACTTATCTTTTTGATTTTTCCCTTAGCCAGTTCAAGAGTGACTATGCCTGTTTTAGAAATGGCCGCCACCTTGCCTTTTAACTTTCCTATTCTCACCCTTTTACCTTTTATGTCCAGTTGTAAAGAGGTCCACTTGCGTATCATTGCCGGTCTTATTTTTTTTATGTGAGCCAAGTAATAATCAAGCCTTACAAGTAGTGCGTCAAAAAACTTTTCAGCATTTACCTGTTTTTTTAGAATTTCTCTCATTGAAGTTGCTGTGGTTTTAACCTGTGGAGAGATTTCATTGTTTATATTTATACCAATGCCTGTCACCAGCGTCTTATTGAACACATCGTTTTCAATAAGAATTCCAGCAATTTTTTTACCCTTAATATAAATATCATTCGGCCATTTGATATCAGCTTTTAGCCCAAAGTTTTCCATAGTATCCGTTATGGCAATGGACGAAATAATTACATATATATATGGTGCGGTGATTTTTTTTCTTATGAGATAAGAGGCCCACAATCCGCCTTTGCCCGAGTACCAAGTAGCGCCCTGTTTACCATAGCCACTTGTCTGGGTTTCAGCTATGACTACAGTACCGTTTGGTAAAGGGGTTTTTTTGATAAACTTATTTGTAGAATCCACACTTTTTAATTTAATAACTTTTTTTAAAACTTTAAAAGTCAAGTTTTACTCCGCGAGGTTTCGCTTGTTTTTTATAAAAGTGAAAGGAAATATCCATAGAGGCATTTGAATGCGTAATAGCACCAATGGAAATAAAATCTGGTCTTTTCCTTGCAAAATCGCCTATATTGGTCACTACCTGGTAGCCTGCCTGGGCGCA
>CAILUR010000133.1 GCA_903837445.1 uncultured bacterium
GATGAGTTTCAGGACACCAACTATGCCCAGTTTGAACTTGTGAAACTCCTTGCCGATAAAACCTGTAATATATGCGTAGTGGGGGATGATGATCAAATGATTTACAGGTTTCGTGGGGCTGCGGTCTCAAATATAAAAGGCTTTCTGGATCATTATAAAGATACAAAAATAGTAGTGCTCAAAAATAACTATCGTTCTGTGCAGCATATTTTAGACAGCGCGCATAAGCTGGTGTCAAACAATGGCGACAGGCTTGAAACCTTATTGAAAATAGATAAACACTTAGCTTCTAAATATACCCCCAGCATAAAACATAAAGAAAACCTGCATATAAAATTCTTTGATAATTACTCAGAAGAAGCTGACTTTGTGGCGGATGAAATAACACGGCTGACACAAGACTTTGGCTATTCATTTAAAGATATAGGGATTTTAATGCGGGCAAATAGTGATGCAAATATCTTTTTAAAAACTTTTGAACGCAGGGGCATTCCTTTTCGCTTTTCTGGAGACAGAGGCCTTTATAATAAAAAAGAAGTAATGTTTTTGATTAACTTTTGTCGGGTATTGGTAACGCCTTTTGAATTTAATCCTGTCTGCGATGTGGCGGTCTCGGAATATTATGGCGTGGACCCTTTTATCATATCTAAGTTTTTAAATCTTTCAAAAGATTATGGCACCCCTGTGATAGACCTAATGAAAAAACCAGAAAAGTATTCGGGACTTGAACTCAGCACCGAAGAAGCCCTTAAAATTAAAAACTTTGTCACCGATGCTGAACATTATATAGCAAAGGCAAAAGAGGGCTGGGGTGCTGGCGAAATTCTCTATGATTTCTTAAAAGAAAAACGCGTGTTTGAAACTTTGTTAAAACAAGCAGATGTAGAAGCCGAGGCGAAAATTTCCAATATCTCAAGATTTTTTGATACGGTGAAACAGTTTTCTATAAATGAAGAATACGATACTATTTATAATTTTGTTAACTACATTGATTTACGCATAAAGGCGGGAGACAATCCGCAGGATGAGTCCTATGATGATGCCGCCCAAGAGGCAGTCCAGGTGATGAGCGTACACAAAGCAAAAGGACTGGAGTTTAAAGTCGTGTTTGTTCCGGCTTTGGTGCAGGATAAATTTCCTTCACGGTCCAAAGCTTTCGCGTTCCCACTGCCAGAGGGGATTATGAAAGACTTGGTAGATGAAAAGGCATATATGCAAGAAGAGGAAAGACGGTTATTTTATGTGGCTATGACGCGCGCACAGGAACTGTTATATCTCACTGCGGCATTTAAGTATGAGGGAAAAAGCACCAGAAAAATAAGTATTTTCCTGCGAGAACTGGGCGTCCAAAAAGAAGAGGATTATCTTATGAAACTGGATAAAAATGCCAGAATGAAATATTTTGAAAGAGGCACGCATCCCCTTGCTGTCTATACGGCGAAAAAAATCCCCGAAAACATAAGGCTGTCAAATTATCAGATAGATGACTATCTGACCTGCCCATATAAGTATAAACTCATACATATTTTGAAAATGCCCATAAAAGCTAATCCTAATATAGTTTATGGACAGGCTATGCATAAGGTGGCGTCGGAATATTACAGGGCAAAACAAGAAGATACAGTGAAGACCTTGGAAGACCTAAAACAGATTTTTATTGCTATGTGGAAACCTTCCGGGTTTATCTCTCCCGATCACGAGAAAAAAATGTTTGAAAAAGCACTGGGGCTTATAGACAGGTTTTATACGGAAGAAGAGACTAAAACAATAGTGCCGAAGTTTATTGAAAAGGGTTTTGAATTCAAGTTTGACAAAGACATAGTCATAGCCGGCAGATGGGACAGGATTGATGAAGTGGATGGAAAAGCCGTCATTATTGACTATAAGACCTCTAAAGTGGACACGGTGGAAGAAGCCAAGAAGAAAATAAGTTCCGACGAGATTTCAAAACAACTCAAACTCTACGCCCTGGCATATGAAAGGGTGTTTGGAAAACCAGCAGACAAAGTCGGAGTGTATTTTTTTGAAAGCTGTCTGCTGGTGGTAAAAGAGTTTAAACCTGGTGTAGTGGAAGAGTTTGGAGAAAAAATTCACGAAGTGGCGGCGGGAGTGAAAACGAGAGCTTTTCACGCTACCCCTTCACAATTTGAGTGTTCTCACTGCGCTTTTAACACTGTCTGTGAGTTTTCTAAATCAGATGTAGGGTTTTAAAATAATCTGAGCATAGCGCTTGCCAAATGTCATTTTACCTTTGTTTTGCGAGTGTATCTTATCAAAAAAATACTTGCTAAAAGGTATTTGATATAGTAAAGTTTATTGGATTTGCTTTTTTAAGGAGTGTTTTATGATTGAAATGAAAGTAAGCGGACTTGCCATTGACAGGACTTCAAAAATGCCAGTGGTGATACTTACAGATATAGAAGAAAAGAGGCTTTTGCCTATATGGATAGGCGTGTATGAGGCAGATGCTATATTGGTGGCACTTGAAAATATAAAAGTTCCTCGGCCTATGACTCACGACCTTATAAAAACCATTATGGACAGCCTGCAGGTGGGAGTGGATAGAGTGATGATATCTGATATAAAAGAAAGTACTTTTTTCGCAAAGATACATATGACTGCCAACGGAAAAGAAATAGAAGTGGATGCCAGACCTTCAGATGCGATAGCACTGGGGCTCAGGACAGGCGCCAAAATATATGTTTCTGAAAATGTGATTCTTCAGGCGACAAGTATTGATAAACAAAAATATGAAAAAGAAATGAAAGAGTTCAAAGAGTTCTTGAAAGATGTAAAACCCTCTGACTTCATTAACTATAAAGATTAAAATGGACAAAGAGACCAGACAGCTTTTTAGAACAATGGGGACGCTCAGTTCATTGGGCTTTACCCTTGTCTTGGCGACTTTTGCAGGGCTTGCACTGGGCTTGTGGCTGGATAAACTGACAGGTTTAAAACCGCTCTTTACTATAGGCCTTCTTATTTTTGGAATCATTGCTGGCTTTGTAAAAATATATGTGGAAGTCAAAAAAATTAAATGATTATGAATTTTAAAAGACTATTATTTTTAGCATTGACCGCACTGGGAATAATAGGCGCGGCATTTTTTTTGATAGATAAAAGGCTTTTTGCAGGGATGGCGGCAGGGTTTGTCACTGGCGCGCTCAATATAAGTGCAATAATATTTACGGTCAGAGGCACCATTACTCCTGATTCGAAAAAGGGAGCGGCATTGATTTCGGTGCTGGTATATGTGATAAAACTGGTAGTAATTGGCGCGATAATTGCGCTGGTAATAATTTTCAGAAAGGATTACAGTATCAAAGGATTTTTAATGGGCTTTACGCTTACGCTTTTGTTGCTTATGACTGAATATATCATAACTGTTTTAACGAAGACACAGGAGAAGAAATAAAAATGGAAGAAGCAATTATATTTCACCCTATAGTGCCGTGGCTTGACGAAACCGCATACAGAACGATACTTATGATGCTCCTTGATTACATAATAGTCTTTGGAATTGTGATTCTCGGCTGCTCTAATCAAAAACTCCGCCCTGGCAAAGCCCAGAACTTGGTAGAGTGGGCGGTAAAGTTTATCACCAATTACGCTGATGAAATGATTGGCCCTCAGGCCCCTACCTATTATCCTTTGCTTATTATGCTTTTCTTTTATATCTTAGTGGGCAATCTTATGGGCTTAATCCCTGGACTTGTTTCTCCTACCAGTAATGTCAATGTGCCCCTCGCTTTAGCCCTTGTGGTCTTTGTGACAGAACATTTTAACGGCATAAGAAAAAAAGGTATTATAAATTATTTAAAACATTTCACAGGTGGCACTGGAGTGCCTGGTTGGCTTAAACCTTTTATGTTTTTTATAGAAATAATAGGGGAGTTGGCAAGACCAGTCTCGCTGACCTTCCGTCTTTTTGGAAATATTGTAGCAAAAGAAATTCTTTTAGGAGTGTTGGTAATGTTGGTAGTTTTATTTTGGCCAGACCTTTCCAGTCACGATATGCTGAAAAAAGCAATTGCAGGAAGTCTTGGTGGGTTTGCTTTTTTAATGCGGCCCCTTATTATAGTTTTAGGTACGCTGGTGAGTATCATACAGGCAAGCGTCTTTACCCTGTTGACCTCTATTTATATTTCAGCGGCAGTCCAGTCGCACGAGGATCACCCAGAAGAAGCTACAGGACATTGAGCATAAAAAAATTAGTTAAATACATAACGGAGGTGAAGTAATTTGAAAAAATTTTTAGTTTTGACATGCGCACTTGTAATGGTACTTGGATTTGCTATGGCGGCATTCGCTGTAGAAACGGCGGCAGTCGCACCAGAAGTTAAGAAAGTCAGCCCAGAGAGTATGAACTTTTTAGCTCTTTGCGCGCTCGCAGCAGCGCTCTCTATCGGAATAGCAGCGCTCGGCGGAGGAATAGGACAGGGTATGGCAGCAGCAAAAGCAGCTGAAGGTGTCGCCAGACAGCCAGAAGCAGCAGGAAAAATCCAGACGCTTATGATTCTTGGCTTGGCCTTTATTGAATCACTTTCTATTTATGCGCTCGTAGTTTCACTTATTCTGCTTTTCGCAAATCCGTTCTTAAAATTTATATCGTAAGAGAATAGCGACGGGCACAAAGCCCGTCAGGACTTATAAAAAGCCGTGGCTGATAAGCCCGGCAAGCACACTTAAAAAGTACGGACATACTTCGAGGAGGTTTAAAATGGTAGAACCAAAATTAGATATACTTTTAGTGCAGCTGCTGACTTTTTTACTGGCAGTACCACTTCTCTGGAGCTTTTTCATAAGCAAACTTATGAAAACTTTGGAAAAACGCGATGCCTATATTCGTGAAAATATAGAAAAAGCTGAAAAGGACCGCGCTGCTATGGAACAACTCAAAGCGGACTATGAAAAGAGCGTAAAGCAAATGCACGCACAGACACTTGAGGCGCTTGGAAAAGCGGCTGCGGATGGCGAGAAAACAAAAGCAGAAATGATAGAGACAGCTAAAAAAGAAGGGCACGCACTTATCGTGGAAGCGAAAAAGGAAATTGAACTTGAAAAAGTAAAAGCCATTGAAAGTGTAAAAGATAAGATAGCTGACCTGACAGTTAGGGCCGCGGAAAAAATTATCAAAACTAAATTGAACAAAAAAAGTCAAATGACTTTGATTAAGAAGTATATGAAAGATATTGAAAAAAGGGTGAACTGAGGACTCTATGGCAAATTTAACCTTACCAGTAAAATACGCGCAGGCTTTTCTGAACTTGGTAAAATCAAAAGCGGCTTTGGGCGCGGCCAAAGAAGAACTCACGCAAATAAAATTGGCGTTTCAAACTAATAAAAAACTTGCTGGGATTTTTTATCATCCTGGAATAAACAGGGAAGAAAAGAAAAATATTCTAAAAGAAGTTTATAAAAATACAGTGTCGCAGAGGACCCTAAACCTGTTGCAACTCCTCATAGATAAAAA
>CAILUR010000134.1 GCA_903837445.1 uncultured bacterium
CACCATAATTTGAGATTATAATATGGCAGCCCCACAGCGAGGGACGCCCACCATAATTTGAGATTATAATATGGCAGCCCCACAGCGAGGGACGCCCACCATAATTTGAGATTATAATATGGCAGCCCCACAGCGAGGGACGCCTACCATAATAAAAGCCGTTCAGTGAATAACTGGGTGGCTTTTTTCTTATGTTTTCCTTTACATCAAATACCTTGTAAAAACTGCTTATTTATTGTATAAATAATTATGTTTAATTTGGCTTAATTAGTATGTTTAGATATGTTGTTTCCCCGTAAAACCAATCAAAATAATCATATCTTTTGATATTTATGATTATTTATTATAAGAATTAAAAAAATGAAATTAATTATTTTAGGAGAAAATTAGTGGAAATAAAGCAAGAAAAGAAAGTTCAGACTCCTGAGTATAAGAGCGCTATACAACTCATTGTGTTTTTTGGACTTATAAGTCTTTTCGGAGATATCGTATATGAGGGCGCTCGAAGCGTGAATGGGCCTTATCTTAAAACGCTGGCGGTAAATGCGGCACTTGTAGGCTTTATAGCTGGGTTTGGAGAGCTTATGGGGTATGCGCTTCGACTTCTTTCGGGATATTATGCTGATAAAACCAAAGCTTATTGGGTATTTACTTTTGTGGGGTATGGACTTGTAATTGCAGTGCCTCTTTTATCACTTGCCGGAGTGTGGCAGGTGGCTGCGGTTATGATGGTAGCGGAACGAATAGGAAAGGGTTTAAGGGCACCGGCAAAAGATACCATTGTCTCAAGTGCGGCAAAAAAAGTGGGGACAGGTTTTGGTTTTGGCTTACAGGAAGCCCTTGACCAAATTGGAGCTCTTTTAGGACCCCTTATTTTTGCGGCGTATTTTGCGTTTAACGGAGCCACAAATAAAACTGCTGTGGATTACAGACACGCCTATTCTTTGTTTTGGATTCCTTTTATTTTGGTAATGGTCTTTGTAGTGATAGCTTATTTAAAAGTGCCGGACCCAACAAAATTTGAACCTCCACCGACAGCAGCAAAAGAACCAGATAAACTTTCAAAACTTTTTTGGATTTATACTTTTTTTGCTTTTACCACAGCATTGGGTTTTATAAGTTTTGCCATAATGGGATATCACTTTAAAGCGAAAAATATTTTGACTGATGCTATGATCCCTGTGTACTATGCGATTGCAATGGTAGTGGATGGAGGCGCGGCTCTGGTTATTGGAATTTGGTATGATAAATTAAAAATAAAATATAAAAATCACGCTGCTGGACTTATTACTTTAATGACTATGCCTTTGCTGTCGGCAATCATTCCTTTTATGGCTTTTTCAAACAGCAAGTGGGTGGCATTTTCTTCGGCTGTCTTATGGGGAATTGTTATGGGCGCACACGAGACAGTAATGAAATCGGCAATTGCCGATATTACCCCTATGAAAAAACGCGGCACTGGGTATGGAGTGTTCAGCACGGCGTACGGACTTGCCTTGTTTGCAGGAGCTTTTGTCGCAGGTATTTTATATGATTTTTCAATTCCTGTCTTATGTTGGGCGATAGTAGTCGTACAAGTGATAGCCACAGTTATTTTTGTGGTAATGAATAAAGAAATTGGTATGAAAGTTAATAGTTCTGAGTTCGGAGCTTGAGGTTAAAACATTTTGAAATTAACCTTTAACTCTAAACACTAAACTCGGAACGAATAAGAGGCATATGACTTTAATTACTTCTCATTACAATGCTGACTTTGATGCACTGGCCAGTATGGTGGCGGCTTCAAAGCTCTACAAAGACTCGGTTTTATATATGCCTTGGGATCTTAGCAAGGCAGTTAAAAAGTTTTTTACTTTTTATAAAAATATGTTGCCTCTAAAAAGAGAAAAAGAAGTGGATTTCTCACTTGTGGACAGAGTGGTCATAGTAGATGCTATGATGCGAGTGGCATCACCGGAACTAAAAAAGTTTATAGACGAAAAAAATCCAGAAGTCATAATTTATGATCATCATTTTATGGAAGACAATTTAGATATCAAAGCTGCGAGAATGATAAAAATAAATTATGGTGCCTGTACCACACATATGGTGCAAGAACTAATAGAGAATAAAATTGAAATATCAAAAGACGAAGCGCTACTTTATTTGCTTGGAATATTTTCGGATACTGGTTCTTTCACTTATACCAACACCAAGCCAGGCGACCTTAAAATGGCCGCCTATCTTATGGAAAAAGATATAAATATGAAACTGTTCTCGGATTTTTTAAAGGAAAATTTTGAAACTAACCAGATAAAACTTTTTAACCGCCTCGTGAAAAATATGGAAATTACCAA
>CAILUR010000135.1 GCA_903837445.1 uncultured bacterium
ATAAAAGATAAAAGTTGTCAATTTTCAAGTAGTGGTATAACAAAAGTCCGTTTTAACTACAATAAAGGCATATATAGATATTGTTGATAAAGCAATAGACCAAATGGGATAAATGCTATAAAAACATAGCGAATACAGCTATTTTTCGTATTTTGTGGAGCTGTGTGTAATATGTGGATAACATATTGGGTTTTTTGAGATGTTTTTTTGACGGTCAAACTCTTTTTGTTCGGCAAAGTATCAATAATTGAGCTATACTTTGATGTGTGTTTCGTTGTAAAAATTTTTGTGGTTGAAGAATAATAAAATACTTGATAATTCTTTTTTTTTAATCTATATTTAATATAGTTGAATGATTTTTCTTAGAAATAAATTTTCCGGAGGAAATAATGGAACTAAAAGAAATAAAAGAACTGCTTTTTGAAATAAAGGGGAGAATCTCTAAGCTTGAGGTGTATCTTTGACATTGAAAACAAGAGATTGGGCAAGGAACAGCTCGTAGCAAAGACTCTGGACTCGAAATTTTGGAACAATGCGGTGGAAGCGAAGAAGACTCAGGGGGAATTGAAGCTAATCGAGACCGATATTAATAAAATCAAAGCGATAAATGACACTTTTTATGAAGTTACTGTTTTACTTGAACTCTTGGAAACCGAAAATGACGCAGCACTTGTAAAAGAATTGAATGATAAAATAAATGTGCTAAAAGGGCTTGTAGAAAGAGAAGAGTTTAATCTTCTTTTTACCGGAAAGTATGTTCGCAATAATGCCATAGTGACTGTTCACTCGGGAGCCGGTGGGACAGAGGCGTGCGATTGGGCAGAAATGCTTTTACGAATGTATCTTATGTGGGCAGGAAAGAAAGGGTTTAAAGCCACTGTCACGGAAATATCTCCAGGGGATGGTGCTGGAATTAAGAGTGCCACTATTGAAGTACTTGGAGATTATGCTTATGGTTGGTTTCATCCAGAAAAAGGCGTGCATAGGCTTGTACGAATTTCTCCTTTTGATGCCAACAAACGCAGACATACTTCTTTTGCCTCAGTGGAAATAATTCCAGAAATAGAAGAAGAAGATACTGAGATAGAAATAAAAGATGATGATTTAAAAATAGATACTTACCGCGCCTCGGGTGCAGGTGGACAGCATGTAAATAAAACAGAATCAGCCATAAGAATAACTCATATCCCGACTAACACTATCGTGGCTTGTCAGGTGGACCGCTCGCAGGGCAAGAATCGGGCAATGGCAATGAGAATTTTAAAATCAAAACTGCAAGTGCTTTACGAAGAACAAAAGCGTGAAGAAATGGTGGTGATAGCGGGAGAAAAAAAGGCTGTGTCTTTCGGAAGCCAAATTCGTTCGTATGTTTTTGCTCCATATAAAATGATAAAAGACACGCGTACTGGTTATGAAGTCGGGGATGTGGACAAAGTTATGGATGGCGGACTTGACCAGTTTGTCATAGAGTATTTAAAAACGCAGGCTGAAAAAAAGGCGGGGAACAACGATGCAAAAATTTAATTTGGAACTTACAGTAGCTGGTCTGATTCCAGAGTTTATTTTACAATTTTTCTCTACAGAACACATAAAAAAAGGTAGTTTGACTTGTATGGAACTCGAAGACCTGCGGGATGTGCTATTGGCGGATGATACGCAGGGACTGGATGAGATAAAAAAGTTTCTGGTCGCAAACAGAGAAGATGAACACGCAGAAGACGAAGGCGATGAAAGTGAAGACTCCAAAGATGACGAAAAAAATGATGATGAAAAAGATGATGACTCGGATGAAGTCGTTGATTATGCGCCTCCGGGATCTGAACATATGAAGGCCTTTTACAGTAAGATAGATAAAGACATAGCAGAAGTGGATGATTATTATTACAACCGATTTACCGCAGAGGAGTTGAAGTATATTTTTGAACTGATAATAGATAAAATAGATGAAGTGTATTCTATATACAAAAAAGAAACTGGAATGGGGCTTGTGTTTACCATAGGGTTTGAACTGGACAATGAACGCATGCAAAAGACCAGAGAAAAAAGAAAGGTGTATGAAGGGACTTTAGCAGTGGAGTTCCTTTTGGTAAAGGAGAAGGCAGACGAGGACAATGGAAATATAACGCTGGTCCCTATGAAAAATGATAAAGTCAGTGATGATATAAAAGTGAGAATGTATTTTTTCTGTAATTCCCAAAACAAAGATAAGTTTGAAGAAATTTTCAACCTCACAGCGCAGGTATTAAAGTTAAGAGATGTACATTGAAAATTAGTTATTAAATTCGATAAAAAGGAGTTCTTATGAAAAATAAAAAAACATTAATAGGTCTAAGTGTGGTCTTGTGTGTTCTGACACTGGTGGCATCTCAATGTGCAAATAAAACTTCAGCACCTACAGCAGCCACTTCAACATCCACTCCGACATTTACTTCGACAGCCACGCCTATATCTGATTCTTCAGAACTTGTTTTGGTTCCAGGAGGAACTTTTACACAAACGGAGGAGACTGGCACAAATAGTTTTAGCCATACAGTTTCCGCGTTTAAATTAGGAAAATATGAAGTGACATATGATCTGTGGTATATCGTATATCAATGGGCTATCGTACATAGTTATACTTTTGAAAATGCGGGCGTGGAGGGGAACGACGGGGTAGCTGGAGATGTGACCACCACTGCGAAATTGGAGCCGGTGACTATGATTAATTGGCGGGATGTAATTGTGTGGTGTAATGCGTATAGTGAAAAATCAGGGCTGACTTCTATATATTATTCTGATGCGGGTTATACTACGCCACTTCGGGACTCTACGAGTGGGGCATATGGTAGTACCACTTGCACAGCAACTGGATGTTTTGATAATCCTTATGTGAATTGGACGGCAAATGGATACAGATTGCCGACAGAAGGGGAATGGCAGTATGCGGCAAGTTATATAAATGGGACAAGTTGGACAGCGTATAACTATGCCAGCGGCGCCACAACGGATTATTCTTCAAGCGATACGACAAATGTTGGTTGGTATGATGATAATTCCAGCTTACTGACGCATCCTGTGGCAAATAAAAGAAAAAATGGTTTAGAACTTTATGATATGTCTGGAAATGTATGGGAACGCTGTTGGGATTGGGCAGGGACTTATCCAGTGGGCTCCGCTACAGATTATAGAGGAATGGCAACTGGTTCTCTTCGTGTTATTCGGGGAGGTGGATTTGATAATCCTAATTCTAGTATGCAGGTGGGGAAACGGCAGAGCGAGGGTCCTTTTAGTTTTCCACTTACTAGTATCGGTTTTCGAGTAGCGAAGAAAAATTAATTTTCATGAGATACACCCCGCGGAGCTGTAAATATAAAGCCCGCGGGGTTTTGTTTTTTTAAAATAGAATAGGCGGAGAAAAAATGGAACCGAAAACACTGCTGTTGATAGGTAATACCCCGAGTGCGATAAAGTTTATTGTGAAATCTTTTGGAAAAAACAACGAACAAAATAGCTTGAGTGTGGTGGATGACTGCGCGAGTGCCAAGGCTTTTCTCGCAAAAGCAGGGAAGTATAAAGACGCTCCAAGACCAGACGCTATTTTTGTAGGGGCACATATTTTAAAAACGGATAGAGAAGAGTTTATGAAATATATTAAACAAAATCCGGACTCCCGAATAAGATGTGTGCCGGTTTTAAAACTCGCTTCTTGCTAAAATATGAAAAAAAATGGGAAGGCTATCTGCCCGTTGTGCAAAGGCACAGATAAAAAAGAAAAAATACAGGGCGTCGATGATAGAACTTATTATTTTTGCAACAAGTGTTATTTAATTTATGCGGATAGTCGGCATTATGCCACTTTAGATAAAGAAAAGAAAAGATATTTATTTCACGAAAACACTCTTGAAAACGCAGGCTATGTAA
>CAILUR010000136.1 GCA_903837445.1 uncultured bacterium
ATAGGAAGTTACTTTCCTTCGGTTTATGTAAATGCCAGTGCGGGACGACAGGGGGATGCGTGGCTTCCTCAGGGCAATGTGGGCTGGAGTGCGGGAGTAAGTGTTTCACTTCCACTATTTGACGGCGGGTCAATTATTGCCAGAACAATTCAAACTCAAGCCGCACTTGCACAGGCGCGTGCTGATGAAATAACAGGAAAACAAAAAGTCATTCAAATGCTTATGTCGTCTTGGAGTGGCCTCAAGGATGCTTATGAATTTTCATCGGTACAGGACAAGTTTTTGGCAGCGGCACAAGAAAGAGCAAAAATTGCCGATGCGCAGTATGCGACAGGACTTACAGCTTTTGACAGCTGGACAATAATACAGGATTCGCTTGTAAGTGCGAAGACCTCATATCTTAGTGCGCAGGCAAACCTGCTTACTTCTGAAGCCGCCTGGATACAGGCAAAGGGAGGTACTCTTGAAAATGAAAAAAAATAAATTTTTGTGGATAATAATTGTCGTTATTGCGGTGGTTATTATTGCTGGCTTATTTATGTTGAAAGGTTCAAAAACCGTGGAAAAAGTGTATAAAACAATTAATCCTGTTCGTGGAGAAATAAAACTGGTGGTGACTACCACTGGGGATGTGCAACCGCAAAACAGATTGCAGGTGATGCCACCTGTGTCGGGGCGTATTGATAAGATACTAGTTAAAGAAGGCGAACTGGTCAAAGCGGGGCAGACTCTGGTAATGATGAGTTCTTCCGACAGAGCTGCGATACTTGACATTGCGCGAGCACAGGGAAATAAAAGTATGAAAGCGTGGAATGATGTGTATAAACCGATACCGTTAATTGCACCGATTTCAGGGCAGGTAATTGTATCGCAAATGCAACCAGGACAGACAGTAGGTATGGCGGATGCGATAGTGGTGCTGTCAAACAGATTGATTGTACAGGCGCAAGTGGATGAAACAGATATTGGTAAAGTGCAAATTGGCCAAGATGCTACGATTAGTTTGGATGCCTATCCAGATACTGTAATTAGAGCTAAAGTGGACCATATATATTATGAATCAAAAGTAGTAAACAATGTGACTATATATAATGTAGATATATTGCCAGACAGAGTGCCGGATTTTTTCCGTTCTGGAATGAGTGCCAATGTAGATATTATTCAACAGGATCATAAAGGGGTGCTGACACTTCCTATAGATGCGGTAAAACGCGAGGATGGAAAAGCTTTTGTGTATGTGCCAGCAGTCGGAGAAAATGGCAGACCTGAAAAACGCGAAGTCATTACTGGTTTAACTGATGATAACAATGTGGAAATAGTTTCAGGGGTTACGGAGAATGAAGCGGTAATGCAACAGACACAAGCATATTCTATACAGAAAGGGCAACAATCGGTAAACCCATTTATGCCACAGAGAGCACCGAGAATTCCAGGAGCGGGTGGCGGCGGAAGAGCACATTAATTTTTTTTACTAAAAAATCAGAAGCACCCGAAGAGGTAAAATGGAAAATCTTATAGAAATTGAAAATCTAAGCAAGACCTACGACACAGGCAAGGTAAAGTTTAAAGCTCTTGATGATGTTTCTGTAAAAATACAAAGGGGAGAGTTTGTGGCTATTATGGGCCCTTCGGGTTCCGGCAAATCTACTCTTATGCATATTATGGGATTTCTGGATGGACCAGACTCTGGTTCATATGTCCTTGATGGTAGGGAAACTTCAAAATTGACAGATGAGGAATACGCCGAACTCAGGAAAAATAAAATAGGTTTTGTTTTCCAACAATTTTTTCTGCTTCCAAGGATTAATACTATTGAAAATGTAGCCCTCCCACTAATTTATTCAGGTAAAAATGATAATGCTGAAATGCCTTCAAACCTTCTTGCTGAAGTGGGGCTTGCCTCAAAAGAAATGAACCTCCCCAATGAATTGTCTGGTGGCGAAAGGCAACGCGTGGCAATCGCCAGATCGCTTGTGAATTCTCCAGATATTATAATGGCAGATGAACCAACAGGAAATCTTGATTCCAAAAGTCAGACGGAAATTATGAAACTTTTTGAGGTCTTAAATCAAAAAGGCAAAACTATAGTAATGGTCACTCACGATGAAGAGGTCGCTGCGTATGCCAGAAGAGTGATAAAAATAAGAGATGGAAAAATTGTTTCTGATGTGAAAAAAAATTGCGAGACAAAAGAATGCGTTGAAGTTAAGCAGGAAAAAACACTGCGACACACCACTGCAGGGATAAGCGGGATAGAGTTCTCTGAGTTTGTCAAGCAGGCGCTCAGTGCTATGCTGGGAAATAAAATGCGCTCCATACTTTCTATGTTAGGAATTCTTATAGGTGTGGCGGCGGTTATTGCTATGCTGGCTTTAGGGGAAGGCGCAAAAGATTCTATGAAACAAACTTTTTCATCTTTGGGGTCTAATCTCCTTATGGTTATGCCGGGCGCAAACAGAATGGGTGGAGTGCAAATGGCGAGTGGCACAGTCACGCGTTTTACATTGCAGGATGTGGATGCCCTGGCAAAATTAGCTGAAATTAAAATGTCTTCAGGTAATGTGAACAGCAGGGCGCAAGTGGTCTATGGAGCAAATAACTGGAATACTCAGGTGCAGGGAACTGGGGAAAATTATCCTGTTTTACATAATGCTGTGCCTAATTACGGAAGGTTTTTTTCTGATACTGAGATTAGGATAAGGGAACGAGTGGCTGTCCTTGGAACTACGGTAGCCAGCAATCTCTTTGGCGACTCAAATCCAGTAGGGCAGACAATAAAAATTAACAGAGTGGCGTTTAAAGTGATAGGGGTAATGCCATCAAAAGGCTCTGGTGGTTTCAGGGACAATGATGATGTCATAGTGATACCGATTACTACAGCAATGTATCGGCTTATGGGAAAGGAATATGTGGACTCAATTGACGCGCAGGTGAAAGACGAAACCCTCACACAACAGGCGACAGACAGCATTACCGCTGCCATAAGAAAAAGGCATAATATAGTAAAGACCACGGACACCAGTTTTTCTATAATGAATATGGCAGATATACAAAAGTCTTTACAGGCGACTATGGGAGCTATGACGCTCCTACTCGGTTGTATTGCTGCAATCTCATTGATTGTAGGCGGCATAGGTATTATGAATATAATGCTTGTTTCTGTGACTGAAAGAACCAGAGAAATAGGTTTAAGAAAAGCCATAGGCGCCAGAAAAAACGATATCCTTATGCAGTTTATTGTAGAGGCAATTCTTATGACCACGATAGGAGGCATAGCCGGAATAATACTTGGCTCTGCCGTCGCATATATAATCTCGCTCGTAGTTCACTGGGCGACAAAAATATCTATGTTCTCAGTGATAATCTCAACTGTTTTCTCCATAGCCATAGGTTTGATATTTGGAATACTGCCAGCAAGAAAAGCCTCAGAACTGAGTCCAATAGATGCGCTGAGATATGAATAAAATAATTCCAGATTTTAAAAAAATATAAAAATCAAATAGCAAAAGATTAAAACTCCTTGACATAAAGACCTATACCTATTATTATTTATTTTGTTCTAAATAGAAATTAA
>CAILUR010000137.1 GCA_903837445.1 uncultured bacterium
CAAGTTCCAAGTTCCAAGTTCCAAGTTCCAAGTTCCAAGTTCCAAGTTCCAAGTTCCAGGTTCCAAGATTTAGGAATACAAAACAAGTTCCAAGTTTCAGGTTCCAAGTTCCAGGATTTAAGATAGGACATAGCGAATCTTGATTCGATGTTTATTATAAAATTAAAAAGGGGGGAACCCCAGGATTTCAACGCGGTTTCATCTTGGAACTTGGAACCTGGAACTTGGAACCTGGAACTCATTTATGCTCTGGCGGTATATTCCTTTCACTGAAAATAACCCTTATGACAATATGGCTATGGATGAGGCCTTGCTTTCTATTTATTCCAAAACCAAACAACCTATCCTGCGTTTATATGGTTGGTCGCCAGCTGGGATTTCTATCGGGAAGTATCAGAAGGTGGAGGAGACTCTCAATTTAAGTGCCTGTAAAGAAGATGGCGTGGCTGTGGTCAGGCGAATTACAGGGGGCGGCGCTATATTTCATCAAAAAGAAATTACATATTGTATTGTGTGTTCACAGGATGATATCGGAATGAAAAATAAAACAGTGAAAGAATCTTTTGAAAAACTGACTTCTTTTATAATGGATTTTTATATAGAACTGGGGCTCACTCCGGCTTATGCCAAAGAGATATACAAGGATAAAAAACTTGGCGCTCGGTGTGAGTTCTGTTTTGCGGGGAGCGAGGAATATGATATTGTGATAAAAAATAAAAAAATTGGCGGCAATGCGCAGGCGAGAAAAAAAGGCATGATCTTTCAACACGGGTCCATACCGCTTATGGATAATGCTGAAAACGCTGAAGTGTATTTCAAAAATAAAATAAACTGGGAAAACTTTACCTGTCTGAGCAAACTCCTAAAAAATAGCCTAACTATAGAACAGGCCACACAAGCCCTTACTCAGGCCTTTACGCGAGTCCTTGGCTTTGAGCTTGAAAGGATACCGGTGACGACAGGCGAGGAAGAAATAAAAGAAAACTTTCTGCTGAAAAAATACACTCAGGATAAGTGGAATTTAAAAACGGAGAACAATGAAAATAGCTGAGATAAAAAGAAAACCTGAGTGGGTCCTTAAAAAAATAGATTTCAAACAAATGACTCCTACGGCAAAAGCCTTGGAAGGCCTAAACTTGAGAACAGTCTGCCACCAAGCGCGCTGTCCAAACATTTCAGAATGTTTTGGAAGGAAAACTGCTACTTTTTTAATTCTCGGTGACAAGTGTACGCGCGCGTGTGCTTTTTGTAATGTGACAAAAGCAAAACCGACCACTCTGGACACGACAGAACCCGACAGATTACTGGAAGCTGTAAAACGGCTTAACTTAAACTATGTGGTTATCACTTCGGTGACCCGTGATGATTTGGCAGATGGTGGCGCAGAGGTCTTCGTGCAAATAATAAATAAGATAAAAAAATATGATAAACAAATAAAAGTGGAAGTGCTGGTCCCTGATTTCAAAGGCAAAGTATCGGCAATAGCGGCAGTCACAGCGGCAGGCCCACATATCTTCGCCCACAATCTGGAAACAGTCAAAACTTTGTATGCCATAAGAAAAGGCGCAAACTATGAGAGAAGCTTAGCGGTGTTAAAGGCGGCGAAAAAAGCCGGCGCGAAATTGACAAAATCAGGCATAATGTTGGGGCTGGGCGAAACAAAAAACCAAGTAAAAAAGGTCTTTGCTGATTTAAGAAAAGTTAATTGCGATTACCTAAGCATAGGTCAGTATTTAAGGCCGACAGAAAATAACCAGCCAGTAGTGGAATATTTAAAACCAGAAGCGTTTGAAGAGTATAAAGTGCTGGCGCTTGAAACTGGTTTTACACATGTGGAAAGCGGAGTGTTTGTAAGGAGTTCTTATCACGCAGAGGACTATAAATAAGACTTAAGTAAAAAGCAATTTAATATATTTTAATTGAAGCAGACTAAAAATTTTATTGGAGGTTTTATGAATTACAGAAAACTCGGCAGGACAGGGCTTAATGTCTCTGAAATATCTCTTGGGTGCTGGACTATCGGTGGACCTGGGCAGTCAGGGTGGGGGCATATTGAGGAAAAAGAAGTTATTGATGCCGTCAACTATGCTGTGGATAATGGCGTTAATCATTTTGATAATGCTGATTCTTATGGTG
>CAILUR010000138.1 GCA_903837445.1 uncultured bacterium
GATATTTTTATCCTGCGACACGGGGAAACAGATTGGAACTCTAAACGGCTTTTTCAGGGACATACGGATATTCCTTTAAATAAAAAAGGAAAATCCCAAGCGATAAGGATTGCCAGAGCCTTGAAGGGCAGGAAAATAGATATTATTATTTCCAGTGATTTAAAAAGGGCTTTCCAGACCGCTCAAGCAGTAAAGACCACCCTCAAATGCAAAGGGGCTATTATAAAAGATAAAAGTTTCAGGGAACGGCATTATGGAAGTTTGGAAGGGAAAGTATATGTGCCTTTTCAAAATGACAAAAAAGGTTTTGATGGTGAAAAAGATAAACAATTTTTCAGTAGAATAAACAGAGCTTTTAAAAAGAGTATTAAAACGCATAAGGGAAAAAATATTGTGATAGTGGTACACGGCGGAGTAGTAAGGGCTATAGTGGCGGCGATCATTCAACCTGCGGATTATAAAAAACTCAGAGTGTACAATGCTTCTATTTCTGAAATATATTATGATGAAAAAAGAGAAGCGTTCTTTCTGGTCCTGTTTAATTCAGTGGCGCATTTATCGAAAGCGGACAGGCTTATTGTGCAGACGCATATAAAAGGGGTTTGAAAATATGAAAAACGCCATTATTCAAGTCTATACAGGAAACGGAAAAGGCAAGACCACTGCGGCTATGGGCGCGGCATTGCGTGCGGCAGGGCAGGGGTATAAAGTGGCGGTGTTTCAGTTTTTAAAATTAGGGAAGTATATAGAAGGGGAACAAGAAGCGTTTAAAAAAATAAAGCGTGTTAAGTTCATAAGGTTTAATCAGGAAAGCCCGATATTCAATCGGGCTCTGGATAAAGAAAAACTCAAAAAAACTGTTAAAAAAGATTTTGAAATGGTCACACAAAAGCTTGCTTCTGGAAGTTTTGGGCTTGTGGTGTTAGACGAACTGACCCATGTGGTAAACCTCAAACTGCTTGATGCGGAATATGTCGTCAAAAGTTTGAAGAAAAGGCATAAAAATACAGATGTTATAATAACTGGAAGAGACTGTCATAAGAAACTTATGGAATGCGCGGATTTAATTACAGATATGAGACCTGTTAAACATCCATATACGGGCGCGGCTATCGCAAGAAAAGGGATAGAATTTTAATGAAAAAAATATTATTACTTATATTTGTTTTGGCAGGCGGTTGTCTTAACGCACAGGAAATCATAACGGATGATGTGGGTCGCAAAGTGCAGCTGACCTTGCCGGTGGAGAGAATTGTGTGTCTTTCTCCAGCGCATGTAGAAATGCTTTATGCTATAGGTGCGCAAAAAACATTGGTAGCGGTTTCCAAGTATTGCGATTATCCAGTAGCGGCTACAAAATTGCAGAAAACTGGAGATTTTTTAAATCCAGATGTGGAACTGATAGTTAAACTAAACCCCTCGCTTGTGATATCTGGAGGGGGCATACAGAAAAAAATTATTTATAAACTGGAAAAGTTAAAGATTCCAGTAGTGGTATTGTATCCAAAAAACCTGAATGGGATAAGTGATAATATAAAACTTTTGGGCAGGTTGACTGGTAGAGAAAAAGAGGCAGGAAAAATAGCTGAAAAAGTACAAAAAAAAATAAAAGCCGCAGGCGTAAAAAACGAAAAACAGAAAGTAAGAGTTTATGCTGAATTATGGAACAGCCCTGCAATGGCTATCGGCGGCGCTTCTTTTGTGAATGAACTTATCGCGCGTGCTGGAGGGATAAATATTTTTAGTAATGCGGTTTCGGAATATCCAAAAGCGTCAAAAGAAGAAATAATAAAACGGGACCCGCAGGTGATTTTGTTTTTTTACGAGCCGGAAAAAGAATATGAAACTCGCGCGTGGATAAAATTGACAAGCGCCGGAAAAAATAAGAGGACTTATATAATCAGTAAAGCAGAACAGGATATTATTTTAAGACCCGGACCAAGAAGCGAGCAGGGGATAAGAATTTTGAAAAAATATATTCAGGATGAAAAATGAAAACAAATAAACCGTGGTTGACACTGGCAGTACTCGCGGCGGCTTCGCTTGTGGCGGGAATTATTGCGCTGGCATTTGGCAGTGTGCACCTGAATTTTGCAGAGCTGTTCTCAAAAGCACATAATGAGACATACACTATTCTTATGGGGATAAGGTTGCCACGAGTACTTTGCGCGCTTCTTATAGGAGGGATGCTCGGAGTCAGTGGCGCTATGCTACAGGCGGTTTTTAAAAACCACTTGGCAGACCCGTTTATTACTGGTATTTCAAGCGGTGCCGCACTTGGCGCAGCTATTGCTATTGTTTTAGGCGCGCCTGTTGTCGCCCTGTGGGCTGTGGCTGGAGGCGTGGCAGCGGTATTTTTAGTTTACGGGCTTTCGATAAAATATGGAAAACTTAATATGGCATATTTGCTTTTGGCAGGAGTAATGCTTGGGTCATTATTTTATTCTTTGATTATGTTGATTTCTACCATATTTAATAAAGATCTCATAAAAGTAATTTTTTGGATGATGGGAGACCTCTCCAGCGCTTCTTTAACCACTATCTTTTGGACCTTTGTTGGTTCAGTTATTGTCATAGCAGGGGCAATATATTTTGCTAACGACTTAAACATAATTTCCACTGGGGAAGAAGAAGCCGTGAGCGTCGGAGTCAATGTGGAATTTATAAAAGGGTTTTATTTTATTGCTGCCAGTATATTGACAGGACTCGCAGTGGCGCTCAGCGGGGTGATAGGGTTTGTCGGACTGGTCATACCACATTTTACTCGGCGTTTTACCGGAAGCGATATGCGCTTTTTAATACCAGGTTCGTTTTTAGCGGGGGGTTTATTTTTGCTCGCTGCTGACACTTTGGCAAGAACGATATTTTTACCTGGAGAGATACCTGTCGGCATAGTCACTGGGCTTATAGGCGTGCCTGTTTTTATGGTGGTGTTGAAAGGGGGGAAGAAAAAATGAGTATAATAGAAATAAAAAATCTCAACTTTGAATACCCGTCAAACGGAGGGTTTAAATTAAAAAATGTAACGCTCAATATAAATAAAGGCGATATGGCGGCGCTCATAGGCCCCAATGGGGCTGGAAAATCCACCTTGGTAAAAATAATGGCGCGTTTGCAAAAGGGATATACAGGCGAGGTGTTGATAAACGGCAAAGAAGCAGGAACCTATTCAAATAAAGAGGCCGCAGGGATTATCTCTTATATCCCGCAATCGGATAATTATCTTTTTGATTTTACTGTGTTTGAGATAGTGGCAATGGGCAGGCGGCCTTATATGGATTCTTTTGGAACCCTGAAAGCGACTGATATGAAAATTATACACAGTGTACTTGAGGCCTATGGACTTTATGAAAAACGGCATAAAAATTACAATAATTTAAGCGGTGGGGAAAAACGCATGGCGCTGATAGCGCGTGCTTTTGTTCAGGAAGCGCAGGTTATGCTTATGGATGAACCCACCACTTATCTGGACATACATCATCAGGCGGAAGTAATGCAACATACTTTGAGCTTGAATAAAGAGTATGGCAAAACGATTCTTATGGTATCGCATAATATAAACATTGCTGCGGAATACTGTACCCGAGTGATACTTATGAAGACCGGTGAGATAGCGCACGATGGGAGTCCCTTGGAAGAAGTGACAAATGAAAAAATAAAAGCTATTTATGGCGGGACTGGATATGAGGTGGCGGTAAATCCTTTGACCGGAAGGCCAAATGTTTTTGTAAAACCAAATGTGTAAAATAAAAAAATTTATCGGAGGCTTTAAATGAAAAAAATATTATTTGTCCTGTTGCTGAGTTTGCCGTTTTTTGTGATCACGGCATATCAAAATCCCCCAATGACTTATGATGGCATTTACCAGGAAGTCCCACCACCGGCTATAGACCCGCAGGTGCAAATGCAAATGCAAAAAGCCCCGCTTAAGATAGCTACGCCACAGGTGAAGCGCGAAAAAGAACCAGAGGCATATGAGGTGGTGGTGACTGCACGCAGGATACCTGAAATGCTCAGGCTTATTCCAAGAAGTGTGGAAATAATTACACAAAAAGAAATAGAAAACTTTGGAATTTCAAAACTCGGAGATATTTTAGATGGCTCTGCCGGAACTTATATTAACAAAAATGGAGGAAATGAAGGTGCCGCCTCATTGTCTATACGAGGGGCTTCGTCAGGACAAGTATTGGTGTTGATAGATAGCGTGCCAGTAAACGATATAATGACAGGTGGTTTTGATCTTAATAATATCAGCACGGACAGCATAGACAGGATAGAAGTGGTCAAAGGCGGGTTGTCTTCCATATATGGGGCGGATGCTATGGCAGGGGTGGTAAATATAATCACAAACCCAAATGATAAAAAAATTATAAAAGGTTCCGCGGCTTACGGCACTTACGGCTGGCAAAAACAGACCATAGGCACAAACTTCAAGATATTTAATCTGGGAGTTTCTGCAAATGGACTGGAAGAAAAATCTGGTGGCTATATTACAAATTCAGATTATTTAAAAAGGATAGTGGATGGGAAATTAACTTTTGGTACAGAGGCGAGCGAGACAATGCTCACCGGATATTATTTAAAAAAATCAGCAGGGCTTCCGGGAACAATTTCTTGGGCTTCTCCAAACTCAAAACAATATAATGAAGATTATATTATTGGTGGGGAAGAAAAACTGGACTTGAGTGCCATTAAATTAAAAGCCGCCGGCTATGAAAAAAGCAATGATCTTATTTATATAGATGATTTTGGAACAGTTTCAAGACATATAAAAAAAGAAACACAGGGTAGTGTTATGGCCATTTACAATGAAAATGGTTTTTTGTCGGCTGTGGGTGGCTATGAATTAACAAACAAAACTCTGGATAGTACGGCAGTGGGTGATAGGGTAATGCGAAACAATGCAATCCTGCTAAATGCGACTATAATTCCTATCAAGGACTTAAACATAAACGCCGGCGCGAGATATGATATGAACTCTATTTATAAAAATACGCTGAGCTTAAATGCAGGTGTCAAGTATGCTCTCGGAGGGGACACGGATGTGCATATCACACTGGAGGACTCCTATACTTCTCCGACCTTTGGAGATTTATACTGGCCGGAAGAAGATTACGGGTATATGAAAATTATGGGCAATGAAAATCTAAAACCAGAGAAATCAAAATCATACGAGGTCGGGATAAATAAAAAAGGCGATAAGTTTGAAGAGACCTTGACTTGGTTCCGCAGGGATGTCAGCGACCTGATAGAATGGGTTTTTGACACGGATACTTACATTTTACAGCCCGTGAATGTCAGCAAGTCGGTTATTATGGGACTGGAGGCAAAAATTGCTTACACCCCCTTTGACTTCCTTGCCGCAAAACTTAGCTATACTTATATGAGTGCGCTTGATGCCGCTACAGGCAAAAAACTCTTAAACCGCCCAGAAGGCAAAATCAACGGTATGCTTTCGGTAACCCTTCCTATGAGCTTGAAAATAAATGCCACCGGAGAGTATGTGGATAACAGGGTATATTCAAGCACAGGTGAGGACTTAAAGGCCTATTATCTGCTAAATATAAATGTCACGCATACGCTGAACGATAATATGAAAATAGTCTGTAATATAGACAATGTGCTAGATAACACCAAGTATCAGGTCTTGCACGATTATCGTATGCCAGGAAGAACGATAAAAGCGGGGTTGGAAGCGGGGTTTTAAAAAAAAGAGAGAAAAATATTTTTTTTATTGACAAAGGGTGTTGATTATGGCATTATTTATTTTATTACAATCGCAAGGTTCTTATACTAATGTTTCTCTAATATAATATATGAAATACCTCAAAAAATGGTACTAACGCAACAGTCAAGTTAGTGCCAACGGCGATTAAAATCCAAATACAATGTCTTTTTCCTTATTTATAAGGGGAAAGACAAATAAAACACTTTAATCCAAGGAGCAAATATATGGCAAAGTCTTATGTGCAGTTGAAAGACAGCGAAGTAGAAGTACTCAAGAAGAACGGATGTCGCGCGGAGGACTGGAAAAAGATTTCTGCGGCAGCGGGGTTTAACCCTGAATTGGTCGGCGGCACTTACATGACAGGCGAAGTAAAATTTGGAGCGCTTTCCGGAAAAGTAAAGGGCGCAGACGGAGTAGAAAGACCTTGCGGAGTTTTTAGAACCAACCTTAACAATGTCACTATGGGAGACAACTGCTGTGTTATGAATGTGCAGGGTTGGATTTCAAATGTGGATATTGAAGATGGCGTAATAATTGAAAATGTAGGCAAGATAATCTGCACAGGCGAGACCTCTTTTGGTAACGGCCACGAAATTGCTCCTTTCAACGAAGGCGGCGGCAGAGAAATTAAAATGACAAATGAAACTTCTTCGCAGATTGCATATCTCACTGCTGTCTATCGCGACCGCAAAGAATTTATTTCTGCTATGAACAAAATAGCAGACGGTTATACAAATGCTTTCAAAAGAAGCAGAGGCTTTGTAGGAAAAGAAGCTCAGATAATGAATGCAGATGAAATAGTAAATGTGTACATAGCCGAGTATGCGCAGATTAATGGCGCAAAGTCTTTGGTAAACGGTACAGTAAACTCTTGCAAAGAGTCCATTTCGTTTATCGGGAACGGAGTAGTAGCGGAAGATTTTATTCTTCAAGACGGCGCTTCAGTAAAAGATGGCGCTATGATATTTACCTCACTAGTAGGACAGGGCACAAAGATAGGCAAACAGTTCTCGGCCGAAAATTCGGTCTTCTTCGCAAATTGCGAAGGCTTTCACGGAGAGGCCTGTTCACTTTTCGCGGGACCTTACACTGTTTCACATCATCGTTCCACACTGCTTATTGCCGGAATTTTTTCATTCTTCAATGCCGGCTCAGGTACAAATCAATCAAATCATATGTACAAACTTGGACCTATTCACCAGGGCACACTTGAAAGAGGAAGCAAGACAGGTTCTTTCTCATATTTGCTTTGGCCGAGCAGAGTCGGTGCTTTCACAGCTGTTATAGGTAAGCACTATGCAAATTTTGATACAGTAGATCTTCCATTTTCATATATCACGGAAGATGCAGGAACTTCTATCATCACTCCAGGTATGAATTATTTCACAGTAGGTACTATGCGGGATGCCGATAAATGGCCAAACAGAGACAGGCGTAAATCTCCAAGAAAACTTGACCTGTTGATATTTGATGTCTTGTCACCATTTACTATGCAGAAAGTAGTTAAAGCGATAGACATTTGCGGAAAACTTTTTGAAGGCGCAGCAAAAGATGAGCGGTTTGTAAAGTACAACGGAATAATGACCAATCGTCTTGGACTCAAGGCCTCTAAAAGATATTATCAACTCGTGTTGGATAAATATATGGGAGACACTATCATAAAGAGATTTAAAAAACTTAATCCTTCAAATATAGCGGATATTTTAAAAGCAGGAACAGGTTCTACGGTGGATGCAGAATGGGTAGACCTTTCAGGGCTTATCTGTTCAAAAGACCGCTCGGAAAAATTAATCGCAGATGTGGCAGCCGGAAAAATAGCTGATATGAAAGCGCTTCACGCAGCCTTAGGCACCATTTTTGCAGGTTACGAAGAAGACGAATGGAATTTCTTCCTTCGTACATTTAAGAAAATTAACGGGACAGACATTACTCCAGCGGCTGTGACAAAAATAATGGATGCGTGGAAAGAAGCTTCTACTAAGCTTGTGGATATGGTCTTGGTGGATGGTTCAAAAGAATTTGAAGAGAAGACCAGAACTGGTTTCGGTTTGGACGGAAATAAGGATGCTGATTTTGAAGCGGTCCGTGGTACCTTTGAAACAAATAAGTTTATTAAAAAACTTCAGGCCAGCAAAAATGATATTACGGCTGATTTTGATAAAATAAAAGCAGTGACTAAGTAATATAAAAACGCGCTGTTTGTAATGAAAAAACCTCGGAGGTGTGTTAATGGATTTGGTACAAAAGTTTACTGAGCAAGCGAAGAAGAACCCTTTGAAAATAGTATTCCCTGAAGGGGACGATGAAAGAGTAGTGGAAGCCGCTGTAAAAGTAAAACAGGCGGGGATAGCCAAGCCGATTTTACTTGAACCTACAGTGGGAGTGGCAGCAGCCATAGCCGCGAAAAAGGGACTTTCTCTTGAAGGTATTCCGGTTATTTGTCCGGAGACCTCAGACAGACTTGCCGCGTATGCACAAGAATATATTGAAAAAGCAAAAACCGAAGGCAGAACTATAAAAGAAAATGTGGCTATGAAAATAGTCAAAAAAATTCTTGAATTTTCTTGCCTTATGGTAAAGACCGGAGACGCTGACGGAATGGTTGGCGGAGTCGCAAACGAAACCGCAAAAGTAATTTCTGCGGCGGCGACAATGATTGGCTATGAACAGGGAATGGCCACAGCTTCGAGTTTCTTTATGATGATTATTCCAGAGTTTTTAGGCGAGCAGGACAAAGTTTTAATCTTTGCCGATTGCGCCGTAAACCCAAATCCAAATCCAAAACAGTTAGCTGAGATAGGAATAGCTTCAGGTATAAATGCGAAGAACCTTCTTGGTATGGAACCACGAATTGCTTTTCTATCATTTTCCACTAAAGGTTCTGCCGCACACGCGGATATTACCAAAGTGACAGATGCTTTGGCTATAGCCCAACAAATAAATAAAGATAAAAACTTAGGTTTTGAAATTGACGGAGAAATGCAAGGCGACGCAGCAATTATGCCGAAAGTGGGAGCAAAAAAAGCTCCAGGAAGTAAAGTAGCGGGAACTGCAAATGTACTTGTATTTCCAGACTTAGATGCCGGAAATATCGGCTACAAACTGACTGAACGTCTCGCAAAAGCGAAAGCTCTCGGGCCGATACTTCAGGGGTTTGCGAAACCAGTAAACGATATGTCTCGGGGCGCGTCGGTGGACGACCTTGTAGGTGTGGCGGCTATTACTGTAGTGCAGGCGCAGGGCTCGAAAAAATAAATCCCAATTGGGATTTATAATTTAATTAAGGAGAGTTTATTAAATGAAAATTTTGGTCTTCAATTGCGGTAGTTCTTCTATCAAGTATCAGTTTTATGATATGCCATCTGGAAAAGTTATTGCAAAAGGTTTGGTACAGAGAATCGGAGAAAAAATGGCGGATGCCAATCAGAAAACTGAATCCGGCAAAGAAATAAAAATACAAATGCCAATAGCAGATCACGAAGAAGCTATCGCTGAAATAGTAAAAATGCTCACGGATAAAGACAACGGCGCTATTAAGTCTATGGCCGAAGTCGAGGCCTGTGGTCACAGGGTAGTCCACGGTGGAGACGCGGTCTCAGGCTCTGTGCTCATTGATGCTAAGCTTGAAAAAATTATAGAAGATTTTTCTGATTTGGCGCCTTTACACAATCCGCCAAATCTTATTGGAATCAAAGCTTCAAAAAAAGTCCTCGGAGATAAAGTACCTCAGGTGGCTTGTTTTGATACGGCTTTTCACGCAAGTATTCCGGAGAAAGCATATCTTTATGCATTGCCTTATGAAATGTATGAAAAATTTAAAATCAGACGCTATGGTTTCCACGGCACCTCACACAGATATGTAGCGAGAAAAGCAGCGGAAATGCTCGGCATAGACAAGTATAAATTAAACGCAATAACCGCACATTTAGGTAATGGTTGTTCTATGGCGGCAGTAAAGGACGGCAAGTCAGTGGATACTTCTATGGGCTTGACCCCGCTGGAAGGCTTAGTAATGGGCACCAGGACAGGCGACTTTGATCCTGCCATTATTTTCTACTTGCTTAAAAAAGGTTATGAGGCAAAAGATATAGACGGTATTTGCAATAAAAAATCAGGGCTCATAGGGATATCGGGACTTTCAAATGATGTGCGTGACCTTGAGGAAAAAGCAAAAGCAGGAGAAAAAAGGGCAAAACTTGCGCTGGATATTTTTGCGTATAGAATAAAAAAATATGTAGGGTCATATCTGGCTGTACTTAACGGTTGTGACTGCGTGATAGTCACAGGTGGTATCGGAGAGAATGGAGTAACTATGAGAAAAAGAGCCTTTGAAAATCTTGAAGCTCTGGGAATTAAAATAGACGACGCAAAAAATGCGGTAATGGTCGGAGGCAAAGGCGGAGAAATAACCACCGCTGATTCAAAAGTAAAAGTACTCGTAGTGCCTACAAATGAAGAAGGTGCTATTGCAGGAGATACATACGCGCTTATTTCGGGCGGTTCGGCCAACTAAATTTTATATATCCCTATAAGGGAGAAGGAGCAATACCATGGCATCAACACTTGAAAGGATTCAGAAAGTCACAGCGGAGCTTCTCGGAGTTCCAGCAGCAAAAGCAATAGAAAGCGCAAAGTTTGTGGAAGACCTCGGAGCAGAGTCCACTCAGTCAATCGAACTTGTAGTTTCACTTGAAGAAGAGTTTGGAATTGAAATGGATGAAGCAGGCGCTCTTGGAGTAAAGACAGTTGGAGACGCTGTAAAGTTTATCGACGCAGCTCTCGCGAAAAAGTAACTCGCGGGTAAGAATAAGCCACCCTCACAAGGGGCAGGCTGACGGCTTCTTCGCGAAAGCGAGAGGCCCCGGATACCTCTAAGGTTCCCAAAAACTCACTATATTATATGGAGGGCAGTTATGCGAGTAGTAATACAGAAAGATTTTGACAAGATGAGCAAGTTCACAGCTCAGTACATTGTGGACAAAATCAATGCGTTCAAGCCAACAAAGGAGAAACCTTTTGTACTTGGACTTCCGACTGGGTCGTCACCTATCGGAACTTACAAAGAAATGGTAAGGCTTCACAAAGAGGGAAAAGTTTCCTTCGAGAATGTAGTATCGTTCAACATGGACGAGTATGTAGCAATTTCTGAGACACATCCAGAAAGCTATCACGCGTTTATGAAGACCTATTTCCACGGGCATGTCAATATGAAGCCAGAGAACATCAACATTCTTAATGGTAATGCTCCAGACCTTGCAGCAGAATGCGCAAGCTATGAAGCCAGAATCAAGAAATACGGCAAAATCAATCTTTTCCTCGGCGGAATAGGACCTGATGGACACATCGCTTTTAACGAGCCTGCCTCCTCACTTACTTCTCCAACCAGAGTAAAAACATTGACTACAGACACTATCATTGCAAATGCAAGGTTCTTTGAGAATGATGTAAACAAAGTTCCTAAAACAGCATTGACAGTTGGCGTAGGCACAGTTATGGCTTCCGAAGAAGTAGTTCTTGTAATCAACGGGCCAAAGAAAGCGCGCGCTCTTCAGCGTTGCGTAGAAGAAGGCGTTAACCATATGATCACAGCGTCAGCTCTTCAGCTTCACCCTAAAGCCATGCTTGTTGTGGACGATGAGGCGACAGTTGAGATGCAGGTTCAGACAGTTAATTATTTCAAAGACATAGAAAAAAAGAACATACTGTAATTTAAGTATTGTTTTATAAAAAGGGGCGCCGCGAGGCGCCCCTTTTTCATTAGTAAGATAGGTTTTATATGTTTAAGATACCCCCAAAAAATATGTTTTGTGATATGATGTTTTTATCAAAATTAAACGGAGTTTAAATGATTCTCACAAACGCAAAGATTTTCAACGGCAGAGAGTTTATAAAAGAAAACACAGTTATTATAAAAAACGGAATTATAGATGCTCTTGTATTTAGGTCGTTAAAAAAGCATCCTGGAACTTGGAACCTGGAACCTGGAACCCGTAATTCGGAACCTGGAACCTGGAACCTGGAACCTGGAACCCGTAATTCGGGCAGTCCCCATATCCTGGAACCTGGAACCTGGAACCTGGAACAAAATATTTTATCTCCTGGTCTTATAGATCTCCACACTCACGGTTGTGGCGGGTATTCTTATCTTGAGATTGATACAAAAGAAAAACTGGAACTTGTCAGAAAATCCTATGCTAAACTTGGCACCACTTCTGTTATGTTCACAAATACTTATTCGGAAAACGAAACTCGGCACTTAAAAATTGCCGCTAAATATGGCAAAGACAAATATCCAGGCGCTCGGATTTTAGGGGTTTATCTTGAAAGTCCTTTTATCAGCCGTGAGAAACGGGGCGGTATTGAAAATCATTATATTGTGGATGCTCCCGCAAAAAATTATTTAAGCATAATAAAAAAGATTTATAAAAACTGTCCTAATTTGCGCATTGTGGCTGTGGCACCTGAAAGACCTGATGCGGAAAAAATAATAAAAAAATTCCGTAAAGACGGAATACAGGTGGCTATGGGGCATAGTGCTGCTGGCTATAATGAAACTAAAAAGGGAATTGAGTGGGGCATACGGCACACAGTGCATTTTTTCAACGCTATGACTTCTATGCATCATAGAGAGCCAGGCGCTATAACTGCCCTTATGGAAACTCCAGGCATACTGGGCGAAATAATAGCAGATGGAAACCATATACATCCGGCAGTGATAAACTTAGCTTATAAAGTTATGGGGAGAGACCGTATAGCGCTTATAACTGATGCTACAGGGCTTTTAGGCGTGAAAGCAGGGGTCTATGAGCGAATGAACTTTGGAAAGGTCACAGCCAAAGGGGCCTCGTTTTATAACAAACACGGAGTGTTGATAGGTAGTAATGTGCCACAACTGACTATGTGCAAAAATATAAAAAAATGGTTGGGAGTGGGTAACGCTATAGCCCTGCAAATGGCAACTCTTAATCCTGCAAAAGTAGTACCTGATATGAAAATAGGGCAGATAAAAAAAGGTTATAAGGCGGATTTTATTGTAGTAGATGAGGCCTTGAATTTGAAAAAAGTTTTTGTGGCAGGAGAACAGGTTTAAAATAAATAAAATCTTATTTCGCAATTACCGCAAATTTTTCTATTTTTGTTTCCATTTGTCCGTTTGTTTTTTTCGCAGTAAACACAGCCGTATAAATCCCGCTTGAGGTTTTTCCTAAAGAAGTAGATTTGCCATCCCAATGCGCGAAGCCTGTTGTGCCTTTTCCGTAAACCGTATTTACCAATTCTCCAGCATAATTAAATATTTTCACACTCACATCTCCCTCAGGCGCACCTGTCCAGGCAAAGACCACGAAGGTGGTCTTACTTGAAAGGGTGAACGGATTTGGGAATATTTTTATATCATTTAGGGTGGAGGCGGTTTTCTCTGTCAATATGGTCACTGTTTTTGACATGATTGTTATTCCAATTTCTGTCTTGGCTTCTATCTGCACAATGTAAGCCCCGTTGCTTACCATAACGCCTTGTTCGTTTCTTCCGTCCCAGTTCATATAGTCAGTCGCACCTGAACCATATTTGAGCGGAATGGTGGTGCCGTTTTTGTCTAAGAAAATAGTATCCTGCGCTAAGCTCGTTAAGGTCCCTGTGACAGCAGTGTTTTCTTTAATTCTGCGAACTAATTCTCCGGAAGAAGAGTATATGGAAATCTGTATATAAGTGTCATTTTTGAGTAAGGTCACATCCCGATTGAGAATATCTGTGTGCCCGTAACCATCTTGGACGGATATGAGAATATAATAATGTCCCGCGGCAATGTCTTGCGCATTGTCGTTTGAACCTGTCCAGATAAAAGTAGAACCAGCGCCATCAGGTTGCTCAGGAGTATTTATTCCAGGAATATATATTTTGAAAGAATCTTTTGACATATTGTAAACATTTGTCATTGTTTCTTTACCAGTGCTGTCAAGGGTGGATAAAAAAGCATCATTCACGCGAGCAGAAGAAAGGGTACTCACCAAAACTTTTACTTTTTCTCCGGCCTCGTTATAAAGCTCTATGGTTATCATATAAGGATAAGGCGGTGGAGTCGGGGTGATGGTGGATGTGGAAGTAATAGTAGGGGTGGCTGAAAAAGTGCTGGTCTCTGTGTAAGTATCTGTAGGAGTGCGCGTAAAAGTAATTGTGGGGGTAACTGTCTTTGTGAAGGTCTCAGTAACAGTAGGCGTTATGGTGGCGGTAGACGATGGTGTCGTAGTGTCTGTGATAGTCGCAGTATTGGTGTAAGAAACAGTAGGGGTTACTGTAGGCGTCTCGGTAAAGGTACTTGTATTTGTTTGTGTCGGAGTTGTAGTCGCAGTATTAGTGTAAGACACAGTAGGTGTGGCTGTCGGAGTATTTGTAAAGGTGCTTGTATTTGTTTTTGTAGGAGTTGTAGTCGCAGTGCTGGTATAAGAAGGTGTTGGGGTGTTTGATGGGGTAAAAGTAGGTGTGCTGGTGTATGTATATGTCGGAGTAGCTGTATTAGTATTTGTCGATGTCTTAGTATTTGTAGGTGTATTAGTAGGCGTATAGGTAGGCGTAACTGTTTGGGTCGGAGTACTCGTACTAGTAAAAGTGGAAGTCGGGGTAACTGTAGGAGTCGTGCATAAGAGTATGGTTAACATAGCGGTGGATCTTTTTTCCCCGATATAACCTGTGTTGTAAAGGGCCTTTTTTAGGCAAGTGACTTCAAAAGGATATGACAACATAGTTATTTCGCTACTAGTTCCCACATAGTTTGATAAACTCCAAAATTTTAAATTTGCGTATATTGTGCCTACAGGCAGGGCTGCTGGTATAGTTACTCTCCAAGAAATTGTGTACCAACCATTATAATCTACTGCCGGAGGATTGAAGCTTTTGCCTAGGTTTGTCGGATTATTTGTAAAACCTGGATTTAAAGGAGTGGCAGGTTCGGTGAGTGAGTTGCTAAGAAAAAGCCAATCATTTGGATTCTTATTTGCTACATCTTCCCAAGTAGTATTTGTGGAAAAAGCGCCAGCGACATATGTCGCTTCGTTTGCACCGGTGTGCATTAAAGTAATAAAAAGGGTAGCTTCCTGACCAGGGCATAGATAGGGAGGCTCAAACCAAACGCTTTTGATAGTTTTTACTGCAAACAATTGCGTTACCGCAATCAGCAACATTACCACTGTGAGCACTGTAATTTTAAGGTGTTTCATAATTTGCCTTCTTAGTCCTGTCTTAATGTTTTATTGATTCTTATGGGCAAGGCGGTTGCTGAGCTACAGAAAAATTGACTGTGATACAGGTATTTGCACCTGCAGGCATTGGAGTGAAGACCCAAGTCAGATACTGTCCTTTTGTTCCACTGGTTATAGTAGTTTGAGTGGTCGGTGGCACAGAGGAGTTTATATAAGTAAGACAGCTCGGCACAGTATCATAAATTGTGACGCTTGGTACCGCTATCCCTGTATTTGTGTAGCACAAAGTAAAACTGCTCGGAGCACTGCTAGTGCAGAGGTTTGGATCCGTAAATGTCTTTACTATTGCATAATCATAACAGGAAGCAAGCCAGTCATAAATGTTTTGTAAAACCTGTACGGAAGTAGCATTTTGATAGCCCGCAGAGGTGTAAGCATTTGTCTCCCAGCCAACTACCATTCGTCCGTTTGTTTTAAGATCGGCTGGTAGCCAACCCATAAAAATAGCACTCATTCCGCCAGTAGCCCCATAGGTAGGGTCTGTATATCCGCCAAGGTCTGCCTGAACAAGAGCGTGCCCACTGCCCATTTTTCCTAAGCCGATTCCTCCACACCAAAAGCCATTCAGACTGCCAGTAATAGTATTGGGGTCAGTATTAAAATTGTCAGGAGTCGCATTAAATGTACTAATAGTGACTGCGCCTATTACATTGGGTCTTGTCTGGCTCATAGGAATAGTGGCTACGCTGTTTATAAACATTATTAGATTTAGATTTCTACAATAATAATCGTGATGCTCTCCCTGCAGATAAAGATGTCCGCCACCGCTTAAAAAGGCGGTGAAAATATCCCAGTCGGTCTGCCCAGCTGGGCCTACATAAGTCAAAGTATCATCCCATAAATCTCCGTTTGTGCCAGAACCGCCTGTGCAATAAACATTTTGCCGACTATCCAAAAATCTCAAATCAAATACTTCACACCAATTACTTAATTTTCCAGCGCTTGCTGGATATTGGGTATTAAGGTTGTCATAGATACCGTTAGCATCTCC
>CAILUR010000139.1 GCA_903837445.1 uncultured bacterium
AAAAATATAAAGAAGCTGACCCTGTCAATATAGGAAGCAATGAGGAAGTTTCTATAAAAGATTTGGTGCATATAATAATCGAAGCATCAGGTCTAAAGGTGACTCCGATATTTGATTCATCCAAACCTACGGGGCATAAAAAAAGATATGCAGATATGACAAAAGCAAAAGAAATGCTCGGTTTTACTCCAGAGTATTCTATGAAAACTGGCATTGAAAAAACTATTGAATATTATAAAGCGAAGTATCTTAAGTAAATATGAAAATTGCCATTGTCCATGCTAAAGTAATACAGGGAGGCGCTGAAAAAATAATTGTGTTTTTTGCGCATTACCTAAAAAAACAAGGACACGAAGTAGATGTAATAACTTTACACTTACGGCAACACGAACTTAATGCGGACTTTATCAAAGGCACCAATTTTATCACGCCTCCAGGATTTCTTAAACAGCTCTGCGCTGTGCCATTCTTCAGGAAAATGTTTGGCTTTCCGATATTGTATTTTATGTTGAAAGCAAGAATAAATAAATATGATATTATTCATGCCAATAATTTTCCTTCCCATTGGGTGGCTGGGTTGTTGGCTCCTGAAAAAACTGTGTGGCAGTGCAACGAACCACCTTTGAAAGTAGATGCGGCGCATATAAAATCAGTAGGGCTTATGGAATACTTGCTTTCGTTTATTTATACAGGAGCGTTGGATAAAAAAATTGTGAAAAAGATAGCCGCTATTGTAGTCCTTGACAATATGAATGCCGAGAGAATTAAAAATATATATGGCAGAAAAGATGCCATTATAAACTACATTGGAATTGACGAGGACTATTTTAAAAAACCAGCGGCAGCAAAAGAGGTCTTTCGTAAAAATCACTTAAACCCAAAGGACAGACATTTAATTTGTGCAGGAAATCTGGTCCCGGGAAAAAACCAACAGCTTCTTATAAAAGCCTTGAAAACGCTCGAAACCGGGGGAATAAAAAATTTAAAACTTATTCTTGTCGGCAGAGGTCCTGACAGAGAAAGGCTTGAAGTTTTGGCAGGGGAGTTGGGAGTTTTAAAAAATGTTATTTTCAAAGGTTTTGTTACAAATAAAGAACTTAGGGAATTGTATTCAATAGCCGATATAAATCTTTTTCCTGCTGTGAAACAGAGCTGGGGGTTGACCCCTTTTGAAGCCGCAGCACAAAAAGTAATGTCTATAGTTTCCAACGATTGTGGGACGGCAGAAGTAATCAAAAAACAGGAAATCGGTAGAGTGATTCCACCGGTAGCGGAAAAGTTTGCTGAGGAAATTCGTAGTTTGCTCAAGGCAGCTGCGAAAAGAAAACAGCTTGGGAAAAAAGCATATCTTTTTGTAAGAAAAGAAATGACTTGGAAAAAATATACTGCTATAATGGAAAAGCTATTTGAGACAATAATAATAAAAAACAAAAAGGTGAAAACTGATGGAAAAAACTAAAAATGTACTTCTTGTTTACCCTGGCGTGTACGGACATCCCGTACCAGAACTTCCTCTTTCTATAATTTATCTTGGGGGGGCTCTGCGAAATGCCGGCTTTAATCCAATCCTGCATGATATGCGAATTCAACAATTTCAAGATATTTCTTCAATTGATTTTCTCGCGGTAGGAATAAGCGCTATGACTGGAAATCAAATAATAAATGGGTTAAAAATTATTTCAAGAATAAAACAAAGACAACCGAAAGTACCTATAATATGGGGAGGAGTGCACGCTTCTATTCTGCCTGATAATACGCTTGCGAGTCCTATGGCAGACATTGTTGTGCGTGGAGAAGGCGAAATTACTTTGGTGGAATTAGTGAACCGGCTTTATAAGGGCGAACCCCTGGATGGAGTGTTAGGGTTATCTTTTAAAAAAGACAATGTGGTGATAAATAATCCTGATAGACCATATATGAATGTGGACGAACTACCCATTGATCTTCCGTATGAGCTCCTGCCTTTGGAAAAATATCCATATTATAAAAACATGGCGGCGTTTCCTTTGCAGTCCGGAAGGGGCTGTCCGCATTACTGCACCTTCTGTTATAATGTCTATTTTAATAAAAGAATGACACGGCTTAAATCAAGCGCACGGGTGTTGGAAGAAATACAATATCTGATAAAAAAGTTTAAAATCAAAAAACTTGATATTTCGGCGGCAGATGATAATTTTTTTGTAAATAAAAAAAGGACTGAAGAAATTATTGACGGTTTGCTAAAACTTGACCCACCTCTTAAATGGACGGCTTTTTGCAGGTTTGATTATTTTGCCAAGTATGAGCAATCGTTTGTTAATTCCATAGCTAAAAGTGGTTGTCAACTTGTCTCGTTTGGAGGAGAGTCCGGTTCGGAAAAGATATTGGAGGCTATAAAAAAAGATATAAAACTTGAAGATATGTATATCACTTCAGAAAAAATGTCAAAGACAAATATGCTTCAAATTACAAGCTTTATGACTGGTTTTCCAGGAGAAACTGAAGAAGATTTTAAAAGTACTACTGATGTGATAGATAAAATATCGCAAATCAATCCGAACACACATATCAATGGTATTTTTGTATATACGCCATATCCAGGCACACCACTTTATGATATGGCCGTGGAAAAATATGGCTATACACCGCCACAGACCCTTGAAGAGTGGGGGAACTTAAGGATTTATGATGATGCTGGGTCGCCTTGGATTTCACCCAAACGGAAAAAACTCTTAAGCGTTCTTTCTATTCTGACAAGAATGCCCTTTAATGTGGAAAAATATGATTTGCCGGACCTTGGAAATCCAATATATAATTTTTTATACAGAATTCTTGCGCGTGATGCCAGGCTGAGATGGAAACATAGATTTTTCGCTTTCCCATTGGAATGGTGGATATTGAAAAAGTTCCTTAAATTCAAAAGAGGATACATTTAATTAAACCTTGACTATAATTAAAGCAATATATATAATTGTTTTAATGCTGATTTGAGAGAATTTAATAAAATTTTTTAATATAATAATTGGAGGAAAAAATGGCAAAGAAAAAGACAACTGTAAAACTTAAACAAACTGCAACAAAGAAAAAAGAAGTTGTGGTAGCAACAAAACTGGCGGCTCCAGCGAAGAGTAAGACAGGAATGGTAATCGGAATTGTGGCGCTTATAATTGCTGCTTTAATCGCAGAAAGCTACATTATTATCCAGAAACAGATAAAGTTCAGTAAAAAACCGACCTTTAAGAGTACTTGGTCGGCGAGCAGCAATAAAGCCATTTCCGGAATACAGGTATATGGCGAGAGCGCATATGTGATAGATGCGGATAATAATCAGGTCTGCAGATATGACAGGACAAGCGGCAAACTGACAGGCATTTATCAAGCAAAAATAAATACCTGCAGCGCAGCTGAAGGGAAAGACGGCATAGTTTATGTTTTAATTGCTGATGGTACTATTCTTAAATTTAAAGGGGAAAAACCAGCTGGGGAAATAAAAATCATTGACGGAGTGACTAAGGCCTCGTGGATTACGGTAGACTCTTTGGGTAATTTTTATGTGGCAGATAATGACAGGAAGGCAATTGTAAAACTTGATCAAAATTTTGTAAAATTGCTTGAGTTTGCTGGCGTGGGAACTACTAAAGATAAATTGGCATCGCTCGGTAAAATATATATGAGTCCTATGGATGAAGTATATGTATTGGATGCAGTTACAAAAGAAGTGAAAGCTTTTAGTTCAGAAGGAAAGTTTTTAAAAGCTTTTAAGGTTACTAATATAGAAAAGTTCTCCGGCTTAGAAGCATTGGCGATAAGTCCTGGAGGAGATGTTTATGTAAACGATTTCAATGGCAGTATGATATTGGAATTTGGGAAAGATGGAAAGATAAAAGGGAAGTTTGATACTGATAGCAATGGTAGTTTCAAGGTTTCTTATCCGGGAGTTGTTGCCGGAGGCAGTGACGGGATAATAATTGTCTCGAGTGCTAATATTGGAGTGTTTGAAGAAATAAAATAATACGCTTACAACGGGAGACTTTTTCTTATGGACTATAAGAAATATGTTATTTATATTTTTGCTGCATTGTTGGCAGTTCTCGGACAGGTTTTTTTAGTTTTTGGTGGACATACTGTTTTAGGGTTGAGCCTGACCATTCTTGCCGGCATTGCTGCTATAGTGGCATATTTCAAATGGGATAAAATATTAGTTCAAAAAGCAATAGAAGTTTTTTTATTTTTTAAAATTATGTTCTCAAAAAAGAAAGAAACAAAAGATGTTTTAAAAAAGTCAAAAGCATCAGGAACAAAATCTGCTGTACAAATACCGAATTCTATAGTGACCCCAAAGCCAGCATGGTTGCAGTTCGGCACTGATGTTAACTGGTCGTTTAATATCCACAAAAATGTGATTTTAGTTTTTATTGCTTTTTTTATTGTGCTTATGCAGATGACATATTTCACGGGAAATGTTTTTGTTACTGTGTTCTCTTTGATTATGGCTTTACTTCTTGGCTTGGCTTTCTTTTTAACCAAACAACCTCACTATCATGTAGAAATCAACGCTAAGTTCAAAGAAGTAGCAGGCGTGGTTTTAGGATTTGCTGTGCTTGCTTTGGCTTGGGTATTAATGCTGATAAACTCAAGGATAGCGTTTTTTAAAATATCATTCGGTAATTTTGGGACACAACAGGTGGCTTTTTGGCTCACCATAGTTGGAGCGTTTATTGTGCTGTGGTTTTTACCTAAACCTAAACCAGAAGAAGCAGGACAGGAAAATATTGATATTAGATATAACTGGGTAAAAAATAAAATGATTAAGGTCTCCTTAGTAGGGGCAGCTGTCCTGTTTTATTTACTAGGGGGAGTGGCAAGCAAGGGAAATGAAGTACTGATGATCGTGAGTTATAGTTTGTTTTTTGTATGCTTGATGCTGTCCTTGCCTTGGGTGGAAAAACAGATTGTAAGTATAAAAAACGAAAGGGCAGACTTCGTTGTGAGAAGCATAGTGATTGTGGTGGGAATGCTTCTGGCTTATATAGGACAAAAATATTTTTATTTAAACAAAGTCAATATGGCTATGATTTATTTTGTGGCTTCCGCGCTTTTGTTCATTAATTTTTTCCCCCCACCTCTAAACCTTCACGAACAAAATGAAAAAGAAAAGTTCACCTTGAAAACGGAAATGATAATCCTTCTCCTCATTACTGCCTTTGGATTGTTTTTGAGACTTTATGAAATAAACATAAGACCTGTAGGTATTGAAAATGATGAAGCAGGTGGGTTGATAACAATTTTTACTAAGTTTGATAATTTAATGACTTTCCGGCTGGGAAGATATTCTATATATTTTCATATAATGGAACCGATAATAAAAGCCTTGGGAGTGACGCATTTAAGTATTAAATTATTGGGAATAATTATTGGCACGCTAACGATACCCGCAATGTATTTTGCCATACGGTATATGTTCAATAGCTGGGCGGCAATAATAGTCACGATAATGTTCGCTGCTGCAAGATGGCACTTACATTTTTCTCGGTCAGGGCACGGGACTATAATGCTACCGCTCACTATGGCGCTTATGATATATTTCTTTATACGCGCGCTTAAGCACCGTGACAAATGGACCTTCTTTGTTTCAGGTCTGGCAGGGGGGTTGTGCTGGCACGGATATGCTTCCGGTAAATTGGTAACTTTTGGGCTAATGATATTTCTTATGTATAAAATATTTTCAGAAAAACTTTTTCTTAGAAAGTTTATATTGGGAATTATGGCTTTTTCTGTGGGGTTCTGGATATTTGCTTCTCCCATATTTCAGTTATGGTTTACGGGGAGAGAACTAATTATTGGAAGGTCGGCGGATGTCTCAGTGTTTAGCAAAGATCCCAATGCCCCCAAAAATGCAGCTTTAGGTATTTATGAAAATGCTAAAAAAGTATTTTTAATGTTTAATGATCAGGGAGATTCCAGACAGAGAAATACTGGGATGCAACCATATGATAAAACTATAGATTTTTGGAGTGGGTTATTCTTTATGCTGGGTTTATTGTATAGTCTTTATTATTGGCGAGATAATAGGTTCTTGGTATTTATTTTAATGTTCTTATCTATTTCCGCCGCTTCGATTTTTTCAATCGAGGCGCCCAGTGGGTTCCGTGTCTTTGGTGCTATTCCCATAGTGTTTTTCTACGCAGCTATTCCTATTTATATAATTACTTCATTTATTTTGTCTAAAATGAATAAAAAGTCAGCTGCAATTGTAATTATATTAGTTTTAGGTCCTATCCTTGGGGCCACAGTTAAGGAAAATTATAATTTTTATTTTAATCGTTGGGTGGGGGGAGTGGATGAACTGGCCACCAGAGCTGGCGAATTTGCGGGGCATTATGGTAAAGATTATGTCACCGTACTTTTAGGCGGGGGTTATTACACCGGGCATCCACCATATAAGATATTTACTTGGAACTATACGGATGGAAACACTGCAAACTTTCTTGATTGCTTTCCTGAGAGAAGAGTTACCGAAAAATATAAAGGGTTTATTTATATAGTGCACAATGCGTATTCGGGAGTTGTCCCGTATCTTCAAAAAGTTTATCCTAACGGCAAATTGGAAACGGATTCACATCCCGCTTTTGGGAAGTTTTTTGATGCGTATGTGGTGCCTGCGGAAGACATAATGAAGACAAGGGGATTAAAAGCTACTTATTTAGACAACACCGGGAAAAAAATAATTTTGGATCAAAATAATATAGCATTTTCAAATACTGTTAGTGCTCCGTGTAAGGTAAGGTTGGAGGGCTTGTTATATATTCCGTCATACGGCAGGACGACGATTACGCTTGCCTCATCCAACAATAGTGCAGTGTTATATATAGATGGAGAGGAAGTTATACGCGGGGCTAAAAACTCTGTGACAAGAGAGTTTGTAAAAGGACTGCACGAAATAACTGTAGTTGCAGACAAGCAAAATAACAATGATTTTGTCAGAGCTTTTATTAAGACATACAGGAGTCAGGATGAATTATCAGTGTTGTTGGCAGAACAGTTAATTCCGGATAATATGTTCTATAAAAACTTGCCAGTTAATGGTTTGGAAGGAATATACTATTCAAATGTTATGTTTTCTGGAACTGTTCAGCTTAAAGAACTTGACCCTTTTGTAATGGCGGACCAAACAATAGCGAATCCTCCTTATGCTGTCACCTGGGAAGGTTTTTTGAAAATCGATGTAGAAAATACATATTCTTTTAATTTAGATACAAATGCCAGTTTTGGAAGAATTGTTTTAAATA
>CAILUR010000140.1 GCA_903837445.1 uncultured bacterium
CAAAACTGCGACAATTATAAGTCTACGATCAATTAGCAAAGCAATAATCAAAAACCCCACCATAGCCCCAAGCCAGGACCCACGGGTTTTTGTCATAATCAAAGCAGTCGCAATTACAATCAAAGCCACACCGTAGGATAAGGTCCTCAAGAGTTTCCCGTTTTTATCTTTATATCCGTTCACTAACAAAGACAAACATACCACGAACCCCATCATTAACATGCCACCCAAATGCATATAGTTCCCCGAAAAAGAAGCAGGCCGGAAGTCGGGGTTCTTATTTGTCAAGGTGCATACAATCGCATACCCCGATACAATAAAGATTCCTGATATGAAGGCATCTGCCAGAAGACGAGTTTTTTTACTATCCCGTGGAAAATACTCTGCTGCTAAAAAAACCATAAGAAAAAGATAGACTTTTCTCCAATCCTGCAAACTATTTAAAATATCCTGTCCAGTTAAAGCACACACCAAATGCCATAAAGCAAAAACTGCGATTGGTAAGGTCACGGGCATAATAATATATTTTTTAATTCCAGTTTTATTTAAAACTATATCAAAGATACACAAAAGCAATCCCACTATAAAAAACATTTCCCCCAAAGTTATGGAAAAAGACGAAAAGAACGCATATCCACAAAGCGCATAGAAAATATATTCCGAGATTTTCTGTTTTTCAATCAATTCTTTTTCCATAACAATCCTTTTTTAAGATATCCTATTTGACTACAACTACTTTATTCCCAGGAATATCTATTCATACTTATTTTTTACCCAACGAATACACCATATACTCTGACGCATTTTCTTCAAAAAATACTATTTTATCCCCTGTTTTTGCCCAAGCAATAAATTCAGGATTTTTAATTTTTATTTTTTTATCAAGCAGGGTCCGGTTTGTGCCATCGCGATTTATTATCCACGGTTTTCCCGCATAGACAAAAATAATTTTAGAAGCGTCTGCTGAAATGGAGGTTATCGGTTCCACATTTTTGCCAGAGAAAATGCTTTCGGCATAGAGTCCTTTTTCCAAATTACATACTTTCACGCTTCGTTCACGGGTTTCCCAGTTCATCGCGGTAAAGACAAGAAACTTTCCATCCCACGACCATTGTGGGGCATACCCATTTTTACTATTTTTTATCCTGGCTACAACTGCGTTTCCTTTTTTTATAAAAAGCCCATATGCCCCTTTTTGTTTCATTCTTATAACCGTAGTTTCTCCACTGTAATCTACAGCTTCTTTTTTTATATAATTTTTCACAGGAAAAACATTGGGATCAAATACCGAAGAACTCCGCATTCCGTTTATGCATATCATAGAAGCGTCCAAAGATAGAAGTTCTGCCATTTTCCCTTCAGTCATTAACGCTATGGTCCTGTCAATATCGGTCAGGGCTGTTGGGTTTCCTATTTTTCGAGCATACGCATCGCGTATAATTTTAGCTTTTGCTTTGTCTTTATTTTCTTCCACATAAATATATAAAAGTTCTTCATATGCCTTATCTATATCTTTATACCGGGGATATTTTGAAACAAGTATTTGAAGTATTTTTTCCGCTTCTTCATATACTTCCGTTTTATACAACAAATTTCCAAGTCGGCTTAGTATTTCAGGTTTGTATCGTTTAAATGTCGGGTAATTTTTTAAAAGTTTATAATATAATTCCACAGCTATTTGGTCTTCCCCTTTTAGCATAGCAGTATTTGCTGCGTTAAAAACGCTTTCTGGAGTTGGCTGTGTGTTTTTAAAATCGCACCCTGAAACACAAAGCACACACACTACACTAACCAAAATACATATCCGTTTCATTTCCTGTCAGTCTCCTGCTATTTTTTTTCAGGACTCGCTTCAGTTATCATCCTATAGGCATCGCTTTTTTTCAGCCCATATTCTACTGCTATTATTTTAGCC
>CAILUR010000141.1 GCA_903837445.1 uncultured bacterium
ATTAAACGCCATTTTTTTCAATAGACATTAATATAAAACTTCCTTTTACTATATTTAAGACACTTAAAATACAGAGAAGTTCTGCTGTTTTTGTCACCTACATATATTTTACCATTGAAAAACCCATTTTCTTTCCTTATAATATGAAAGTACTTTTAAAGCGGTTTAACACGCTTAACTTATAATAGTTCTGAGGATAATATGGAAAAAATTAAACTTTCATTTTGGCTGAAAACTTTCGCGCTTGGTTTTTTTGTCGCGGTTATTTCTGCCTTTTTTATAATCAAAGTGGTCACTCTTCTCAACACCATTACTATGCCTGATTTTACAGGTCTCTCCTATGAGAAAGCCGGAAAAATCGCCAAGCATTTAAAACTTGACCTGAAAGTAGAGAATGAAGTTTACGATAATGTCTATGATACAGGAGCTGTTCTCTCTCAAGACATTAAACCAAAACTACATATTAAACGAGGCAGAACTATCTATGTGGTCATAAGCAAGGGCTCAAAAATGGTAAAAGTACCTGAAATTACTGGGATAAATTATTCTAACGCTATTCTTGTGTTAAAACAGCTCGGGCTTGATATTGGTTTTGAAGCTGTGATAGATACAAAACTTTACAACGAAAATACAGTACTTTCCCAATTCCCTCCAGTAGGGGCAGATGTCCCTTATGGTTATAAAATAAACATTCTTAAATGTTCTGGAAAAGAAAACTCCGCCTATAAGTTCCCTAATTTCACTGGCAAAAATATTTATACTGTCACCGGACTTTTAAAACAGCGTGAAATATATTCGCAGAGCCTTACCACTATCATTGACGACTCTTTAGACTCTGGCACTGTCACCCAGCAGTCCCCTGAAGCTGGCTATATGCTCACGAAAGACACGCCAGTGTTCTTGACCATAAGCAGAAAGACCAGTGATAAAAATTTAAAAGGTCGTTTGGTAAATATTTCATACACGCTCGAAGGGGCTGGCACCGCCAAACTTGTAAAAATAAATCTTTTTGATATCACGGGCAGTAAAATTATTTTTAACCAAATGATGCAACCCGGCGAGACCACTGAATTAAAAGAATCAATGACTGGGGATGGGTTGGTGCAGGTATTTATCGGCCCTCTTATGGTCAAAGAAATTGATTTTAAATAAGTTTTAACTTTTACCCATTTTATAATTAAACGAGGTAATATATGAAAAAGTTTATGCTCTCTCCTTCTATTCTTGATGCAGATTTTTCGCGTTTGGACTCTGCTATAAAACTTCTTGACACGGCAAAAGTAGATTTCATTCACTTAGATATTATGGATGGGCACTTTGTCCCGAATATAAGTTTCGGTCCAAAAATTATTAAGCCCTTACGCGCGCTAACAAAAATTCCTTTTGACACTCATCTTATGATAAGTGCCCCAGAAAAATATTTGGATGGGTTTATAGACGCGGGATCTGACTATATCACAGTTCACTACGAGGCCTCTAAAGATATGCTTGGACTTATGAAAAGTATTAAAGCCCGTGGCGTGAAGTTCGGCATTTCCATAAAGCCAGGGACTCCAGTAGAGACCCTTTACGACTTGCTTCCTGAGCTCGACCTTGTCTTAATTATGAGTGTAGAACCTGGGTTTGGCGGACAAAAATTTATGATTGCTATGTTAGAAAAAGTAAAAAAGCTTCGCGCATTAAAAGATAAAAATAACTATTCCTATATAATAGAAATAGACGGTGGCATTAACAAAGAAACTCTTCCTTCCGCTATCGAAGCTGGTGCAGATGCAGTAGTAGTCGGCAGCGCCATTTTCGGTGCGAAAGACCCAGCCGCGGAAATTGAAGCTTTGCGCGCCTGCGTTAAATAACTTTTCGGAGTCTAAAAATTGTTTGATAATATTTCAGCCAAATTATATGAGGTCATGCGCAAGATAAAAGGCACTGGCGTCATAACAGAAAAAAATATTGAAGATGCGCTCAAAGAGATACGCATGGCATTGTTGGAAGCGGATGTCAGTTACAAAGTCGTAAAAGCGTTTATCGATTCCGTTAAGACAAAAGCCCTTGGTGAAGTGGTTTTAAAAGCCATTAGTCCAGGGCAACAATTTATTAAAATAGTAAACGATGAACTTGTCTCTTTTTTAGGGGATGCAGAAAAACCCTTGGATTATTCAAAGCAACCCCTGCTCATTTTACTTGTAGGACTACAGGGATCGGGCAAAACTACAATCGCGGCAAAACTTGCCAGATTTTTAAAGACAGAAAAGAATTTTAAAAAACTTTTACTTGTAGGCGCCGACACCTATAGACCCGCCGCCAAAGACCAGCTAAAAAAACTGGCTTCCACAATAGATGTCCCCTTTTATACCGAAGACCATAATGATGCTATAAAAATCGTACAAAACGCTTACACCTTGGCACAGGATGAGCTTTATCAGGCGGTCATTTTCGATACCGCAGGCCGTTTACACATTGACGAAGATATGCTCGCCGAACTAAAAAAAATGAAAGCCCTGATTCCCTTTACCGAAATACTTTTAGTCGCTGACTCTATGCTCGGACAAGAAGCGGTAAATATCGCAAAGGGCTTTAACGAGGCCTTGGGAATTACAGGACTGGTATTAACAAAAGTAGATGGCGACTCCCGCGGGGGTGCGGCACTGAGTATGAAATACATAACGGCAGTCCCTATAAAGTTTATGGGCACTGGCGAGAAACTTGAAAAGTTTGAATATTTTTACCCCGAGCGTGTGGCTTCCAGAATTCTCGGTATGGGAGATGTGGTTTCTTTAGTTGAGCACATAGAAAAAACAGTGGCTATAGAAGATGCTCAAAAAGCCGAAGCCAAGTTTCGCAAAGCCAACTTTAACTTGGAAGATTTTTTAGAACAAATGCAGGCAATGAAAAAAATGGGACCTATGGAAGACCTTTTAAAAATGATTCCAGGCGGCGCCCAGTTAGGAAATATAAACATAGATGAAAAGCATATGAAATCTTTAGAAGCCATAATCCTATCTATGACCCCGAAAGAACGCAATCACCCAGAAATAATAAATGACTCCAGAAAAAAACGCATAGCCAAGGGGAGCGGGACCACAAGTGAAAAGGTTAATAAACTGTTAAAACAGTTTGCACAGGCAAGAAAAATGATGAAACAGATGTCCAGAAAAAAACACGGAAAGCCTTCATTCCCAGGAATGCCTTTTTAAAATCGTTTTTCTTTCACCTTTATGTAAAACAGTTCTGAGTCCCTGGTATCGCTTTCAATAAAAGCTTTGTATATTCGCTTTGTGGTTTTGCGTAAACTTCTGCAGTGTTTCCCCTTTCTTCTATCTTGCCGTTATACATTACTATTATTTCATCTGCGATACTCTTTACCACTCTCAAATCGTGCGTGATAAATATTATAGAAATATTTTTTTCTTTATTTATATCACTGAAAAGTTTAAGAATCCTTGCCTGCACAGACACATCCAAAGATGACACGGGTTCATCCGCCACGAGCACTTCTGGTTTTAAACACAGCGCTCTGGCTATGCCTACTCTCTGCCGTTGCCCGCCTGAGAGTTCGTGTGGAAACTTTTGATATATTTCTCTTTGTAAACCCACTGCTTCCAGTGCGCGGACAGTTTCATTTTTCAAGGTCTGCCCTTTTAAACCAAAATGAAAAGTTATGGCTTCTTCCAGCATTTCGCCAGTCCTATACCGGGGATTCAAAGAATTAAAAGTATCTTGAAACACATATTGTACTTTGCGCCTTGTGTCTTTATTGCTATAGTTCAAAACTTGCCCTTTCAAAATTATCTCTCCACTATCCGGTGTCTCAAGTCCACAGATACATCTTGCCATAGTACTTTTGCCAGAACCGCTCTCGCCCACTACAGCGAGAATGCCACCTGTTTTCAAACTAAAAGAAACTCCATCCACAGCCTTGACTGGCGCTTTGGCTTTTTCAAATAGGTGTTCCACTTTAAAATACTTTTTCAAACCTTTCACTTCAAGTATTGTTTCCATATTAGTCCTTCACGGGATAAAAACATCTCACAGCGTGTCCCTCTTTTACCTTTTCATACTCAGGATGCATAGTCCCGCACTTAGGTTTTGCTGTCGCGCATCTCCCGAAAAATCTACATTTATTTTCTTTCGTGGTCATATCTGGCACTTCTCCAGGTATAATTTTAAAGTCACGCGCCTCAGCGTTTATATCAGGAATAAGTTCAAAAAGCGCTCGCGAATATGGATGCATAGCATCTTTTTCTTGACTTATTTTGCCCTCTTCCACTATTTCTCCCGCGTACATTACCACTATCCTTTGAGCCATATCCACTGCTAAATGTAAATCGTGAGTTATCAATATCAAAGTTAAGTTCCTGTCTTTTTTAAGTTTTTTCAAAAGTGCCATTATCTGCGCCTGCACAGTCACATCCAACGCCGTGGTCGGTTCATCCGCTATAAGGATTTCGGGATTACAAGATAAAGCAATTGCTATCATAACTCTTTGCTGTTGCCCTCCCGAGAGCTGATGCGGATATGCCTTGTAAATCCTTTCCCTATCATTTAGTCCTGTTTCTTCCAAGAGGGCGAGCCCGCGTTTTTCGAGTTCTGGTTTTTCTAATTTACCAAAATGTGCGGTTATAGTTTCCTCTATTTGTTCTTTGACTGTAAACACAGGATTCAAAGCAGCCCCTGCTTCTTGAAAAATAATTCCTATTTCTTTGCCCCTTATATTTTCAAGGACTTTTTTTCCAGCAGAAAGTATTTCCATATCATTTATTTTAACTGTTCCACTTTTCACTGCATTCAAAGCCACAAGGTTTATAAGCGCAGATGCCAAAGTGGATTTTCCGCATCCTGACTCTCCCACAATAGCTATGGCCTCACCTTTTTGAATATGTAACTCCACCCCTGTCAAGGCGTGCACAAGCCCTTCTTTTATTTTATATTCTACTGTGAGGTTTTGTATTTCAATTATGTTTTTCACTTTGCTACCTGCTCAATTTGGGATTAAAGAAATCTCTCAACCCTTCCCCTAATAAATTGTATGAAAACACCGCCAGAAAAATTGCCAATCCCGGAAATGCCGTCAACCACCACCCCGTTTCTATATAGTCCTTGCCTGAAGAAAGGATATTCCCCCAGCTCGCGGCAGGTGGTTGCACGCCCAGCCCTAAAAAAGAAAGTCCTGACTCGGTAAGGATTGCTCCCGATACTCCAAAAATCATATACACAAAAACAGGCCCCAAAGCATTTGGCATAATATGTTTTGCTATTATCATTTTTTTCGGTAAGCCCAGCACGCGCGTGGCATCTATGTATGGAGCTTTTTTTATACTCATTACTTCTGCTCTTATTATCCTTGCTATATCCGGCCACGAGGTAAGCCCTATGATTATCATTATATTTGTTATGGAGGGACCCAAAAATACCACAAGCATAAGAATTACAAAAAGAGTGGGAATGGTCAAAATTATATCCACGGTTCGCATTATTATATTATCCATAACTCCGCCATAATATCCTGCTAGCGCGCCTACCAAAAGTCCTATAAAAGTAGCTATGAGCACAGCTATTATTCCCACACTCATAGAGACGCGACCGCCATAAAGCATTCGCGACAACACATCCCTCCCAAGTTCATCCGTGCCGAGTATGTGTTTAACAGATGGCGCAGTAAGTCGCTCCACCACGCTTTGAGTGTTCGGTGCATATGGGGTTAAAACAGGTGCAAACAAAGCTGCCAAGACAAGAATACCTACTCCCAATAATCCGGCAAGGGTTCTTTTATTCATTTTCTCACCTATACCTTATGCGCGGGTCCACAAGCGCGTAAGCAATATCTGCGATAAGGTTACCGAGCAAAGTTAAAAAAGCCGCAATGGTAGCGACGCCCATAATTACTGGATAATCAAAAGACAAAGCTGACTCATAAGCAAGCCGACCCATACCAGGCCAGGAAAAAATAGTTTCAAAAATAAAACTTCCGCCAATCAAGCCTGGTAAAGAAAGTCCCAAAAGAGTTATCACAGGCAATAAAGAATTTTTAAGTGCACTTTTATATATGACTGTTTTTTCTGGCATCCCTTTTGCATATGCCGCCTTTATATAATACTGAGAAAGTGTTTCCACCATACTGGATTTCACATATCTTGAAATATATGCCAGCCCGCCGAAAGCCGTGACAAAAACAGGAAGGATTAAGTGCAAAATCAAATCCCCTATTTTTTGCATTGGTGACATATAGTCAAATCCCAGCGACACCATACCTGACACTGGTAACCATCGCAAGACCACTCCAAACAAAATCATAAGTAAAAGTGCCAACCAAAAAGAAGGCAGTGAATACCCTATAAAAGTTATCACCGACATTACTTTATCAAAAGTCCCACCATTTTTTACGGCAGAGGCCACACCTATACCTATCCCCACAATAAAAATAAGTACCAGAGAAATTAGATTTAAAAGTAGAGTGGCAGGCAGGCGTTCGTATATTTTATCCATAACAGGTCTTTGGTCTATAAAAGAAGTGCCAAAATCAAATCTCAATACTCGTGAAACCCAATCAAGATATTGAGTGTGCAGGGGTTTATCAAGTCCATAAAGAGTTTTTAAACGGGCGACAGAATCCGGAGAGACTTTGATATTCATTTGCATATTGACAGAAGTATACCCGCCAGGAGTCAAATGAATAATCGCAAAAGTAATAAGGGTTATGCCTATGAGCACCGGGAATATGAGAAGCAGTCTTTTAAGGACATACTTTCCCATAGGGTTTGCTTATCAGCCTTTTAAGCCGCTGGTAGCCACGCCTTCAATAAAGAAACGCTGTCCGAAAAAGAACACAAGCAATATCGGAAGCAACAGGATTGTAGAGGCCGCCATCATTAGGTTAAAGTATGACCCATACATGGTGGTAAAGGTCTGCAGTCCCAAAGCAAGCGTGTATTTGGTGGAGTCGTTTAAATAAATAAGCGGCGTTAAAAAGTCATTCCAACTATACACAAAAGAGAAGATAGCCACAGTGGCAAGCGCCGGTTTAATAAGTGGCATAAGAATCATAGTAAAGGTTTGAAAATATGTACAGCCGTCAATTTTTGCGGCCTCATCAAGCTCATAAGGGATAGTCATAAAGAACTGTCTTATCAAAAATATGTTAAACGCACTCGTGGCGAAAAAGCTCGGCACTATCAAAGGCAAGAAAGAATCTATCCAGCCTAACTTTTGAAAGACAATAAAAGTTGGAATCATAGTGACCTGCGCTGGTATCATCATAGTGCTTATCATTATCATAAATAAGCCGTCTCTTGCCGGAAACTTAAATCTGGCAAAACCGTATGCCACTAAAGTAGAGCTTATTATTGTTCCCAGAATATTAAGAATTGTAATGAGTAAAGTATTCAAAGTATACTTTGTGAAATTCTCGCCTTTTGTACCAGCGGTTTGCCACGCATCTACATAATTAAAAAATTGTGGCAGCATAGTCGCTATCTTGTCTCCACTTTTCACAACAGTCTCGTCTTTAAAATTAGCTACTGAACCTCTCGGCAGGTCGCGTTTAAAAAACATATACCCTTCCTCGTCAAGCACCATTACTGTTTTTGTCTTATCTTTATTTTCTATAAATTTGAGTTTTCCTGTTTTTGGCATATCCGCGATAATTTTATCAGGGAAAATGGTCTCCCCTTGTGCAACTTTTATGACCATTCCCCGTGCCATAGCTACTTTATCATATACATATTCGCCGGACTGTTTTATTAAAACCACTTTTCCTGTGGCGGTCTTTTCTATCTTTACTACTTTCCCATCACTGTCAGCAGTTTTTTCTCCATCAGCCGTGATAGCGAGCAAGTCGCCCATAGCTATCTTTTTTCCTTTTTTTACTTTTATTTCAGCCCCAGCAGAAAATTCATGTCTTTCAAGTGGTTTCTCTATATATATCAAAGTCTGTTCTGAATTTTTTTCAATTTTTGCTACGACTCCTGCCCCTTTCGAAACAACTCTTGCTGGTTCATACCTTACATCATAAATGGGTATCCATTTGGGTGGAAGTTTCATAATCTCTATCGCAGGTTTGAGCGACGAGGTCACCATCCACACTAAAGGAATCATAAATACTACAGCGCCCAAGAGCGCCACAATATAAAGTATTCCGCTCATTATTGATTCCTGAAGCTTTTTACCTTCCCAAAACGAGCTTTTTGAATTTTTATTTTCAGCCATTTAATCTTCCTCCGGATTATTATCTTTTTTTATTATTTTTTCATTTCACTTTCGTAATAGACCCAATTTTTTGAGAACTTAAACTGAATCAGAGTAAAGATAAGAATTATTGCAAAAAGGACAAGCGCAAGTGCTGAGGCATATCCCATTTTATGATATTTAAAAGCCACTTGATACAGATACAACACATAAAAAAGTGTGGATCTGCCAGGACTGCCAGTACCGCCGGTCATTACATAGGCCTGAGTAAAAACCTGAAAAGACCAGACTATACTCAAGATAAGATTAAAAAATATTACAGGCGTAAGCATAGGCAGAGTCACATATCTAAACTTATCAAAACTTCCAGCGCCGTCTATGTCTGCCGCCTCATATAACTGCCTCGGGATACCTTGCAAACCGGCGAGATATATAATCATATTTCCGCCGACTCCCCACAAAGACATTATTATAAAAGCAGGTTTCGCCCAGGTCTCGCTGGCAAGCCACATTGGGCCTTGTATGCCAAGCTGTCCCAAAAAGTAATTTATCAGTCCAGAGTAAGGATTGAAAAGCCACATCCATATTATGGAAGACGCCACGCCGGCAGTTACTGATGGCAAGTAATATATGGTTCTAAGCAACCTGACTGTTTTCCATTTTTGATTCATAAGGAGTGCTACGATTATTGAACCTATAATTCCAAGTGGAACCGAGAAGAGAGTGTAATAAAAGGTGTTCCAAAGCGATACCCAAAAATTGGTATCTTTAGTAAATATCTCAATAAAGTTTCCAAAGCCTACAAATTGCACAGGACTCACAATGTCCCAACTACAAAAAGCCAGTATAAAAGAAGCAATTACTGGGAAAAGAATAAAAACTGAGGTCCCAATAATCCAAGGAGAAATAAAAATATATCCCCATTTTGCCTCAATTTTTGTCATATTAAGTTTTTTATAATTTTTTACATTTTCTGCCATAATACACGCCTCCGAAATTCGCTATAGTTTTAAGCAATATTGGTCATATTTTACTCTATTGAACATAATTGTCAATAGCATAAGTTACCAGTTCCCTTGCGTTTTCTTTATCTCGCTAAAAAGAATACCTTTTACTATATAGTTTTTATTATCTTTTTTTTAAATACAGCAGCGGATTGACTGGCTCGGACTTTTTCCGTATTTCAAAATATAAGGACTCTCCAAAAAACGACTCCGTGTCTCCTGCTTTTCCCACTTCTTGCCGATTTTCTAAATTGTCGCCCTCTTTAACTGATATGTCAGAAAGGTGCGCATATATTGTAAAATACCCATTTCCGTGATGCACTATAACCATTTTGCCATACCCTTCAAACCAGTCCGCGTATTTGACCTCGCCTTTAAAAATACTATATATTGGCGTGCCTTCCACTGTTTTAATTTCAATACCGCGATTATATACTATGGTTTGGAATTTCGGATGTCTGTATTTCCCAAAAGCCGACAGGACCACTCCTGGTCTATCCAGTGGCCACGGAAAAGAATACTTGCGTTTTGAAAAAGCTTCCCCCGCTGTTTTATTTTCAAATTCCGAAGAGATAAGCGCTTTTTCTATCTTTGACACAAGCCCCATTAAGTTTATTGCACTGGCTTCAAGCCCCTTCACCGTCTCTTTTCTTTTCTTTATGTCGCTTTGAATAATTCCCAAAATTCGGCGTTTTTCTTTTTTTTCATTAATATATTTTATCTGCTCAGTTTCTTTTTGTGCCTTCACATTAACCAACTCACCATAAAAAGAATTTAAAGAGTTTTCATCCGTTTCCAAAGTCGTAATTAAGTTTCTATACGCCGATATCTCTTCCACTGATTTTTTTCCAATTATTTTAGCGGCTTTATAGCGCCTGGCAAATTCAGATACATTTTCCGCTTTTAAAAGCAGTTGTAAAAACTTTATGTCTCCATTTTTATACTGGGCTCGTATTATGCCACGAATTATATTCTCTTTACTTTTTTTTTGTTTTTCAGCAGCGGCTATTTTTCTTTCAAGCGCGCCTATGGAAGTATCCAGCACTCCAATATTGTTTCCAAAGACCATAAGCTCCTTGCGAGAAATGTCTATGGTCTTGTCAATTATTTGCAGGTTTTGATAGGTTATTTTTTCAAGCACTTTTTGTTTAGTGATAACTTGTTTTTCCAAACTTATTCTTTCTTTTACTTTTGTAAGTTCAGCATTCTTATCTTTTATATCTTTTTTATAATCTTTAAGTGGCGCGGCATAAGCCGGAAGAGTCCCCCAACACATAAGTCCCCACACACTCAAAATAAGAAGCCCCTTTCTCATTTTGGCGGGTTCCCTTGTGAAAAAATACTCCCAATAAAACCGAGGGCTGTGCCCGCTCCCAGTGCTGCCAGCAAAAATTTTGTAACAAAATAATTTGCTCCCACTATATAAAAACCTGACAAATCAATTCCAGTTTCTTTTTTAATCTGCGTGAGCATTATATTTGTAATAAGATACACCACACCCCAACCCGCGAGTCCACCTAAAAAGCCGTGTATGACGCCCTCCAGTATAAAAGGCATACGAATAAAAGACCTCGTGGCGCCTACAAGCTGCATAATATAAATATCCTGTCTGCGCGCGTAAACCGTAAGGTTTATGACATTTGACACCACCAGCACAGAAGCGATAATAAAGATTAGCCCAGTCACAAAAGTGATTATCTTTATTACATTTATTATGTTTATAAGGTTTTCCACTTCTTTCGCGCCATATTGCACTTCTTCCACCTGAGGTTTGGCACGCAAATTTTTTGCCATATCCTCGACACCTTTTTGCGTATATGTTTTCAATTTTACCACTATAGAGGCAGGAAGCGGATTTTCCCCCAAGCTATCTATCACCTGTTTTGATTCTTCATCTTTTGTAAACTCCGCGTAAGCGGCATCTTTGGAAAAATATAAAACTTCCGCTGTTTCTGGCATAAGTTTTATTTCATTTATCAGAGTCTCAGTAGAGAGTGCCTCCCCTCCTTCGTTCAAAAACGCAGTTATTTCCACTTTGTTTTCCACTTTGGTTTCAAAATAAGCAATGCTCTCATTGAAAATAAAATACCCCCCCAAAGTTGCAATGGTAATAGTAATAGTACCGATAGAAATCATGCTCATAAAACCACTTCTTTTAAAATTCAAAAAAACTTCTTTTAGCCATCTCATACTTCCACCACCTTACCTTCTTTTAACCTGATTATCCGCTTGCCGTATTTTTCCATAATATTACGATTATGTGTGGCAAATATTATTGTAGTACCTTTGCCGCTGAGCTCCAGAAACCATTTCATAAGTTCCCAAGCGCTTTCTTCATCCAGATTGCCTGTGGGTTCATCCGCCAAAATAACCGGAGGCGAGGTAATGACTGCCCTCGCTATAGCCACCCGCTGTTTTTCTCCGCAAGACAATTGCCACGGGTTTAGTTTTTCTTTCCCCTTGAGTCCTTTTTTTTCAATCATTTCAGCGACTCGCCTTTTCGTATAGGCCTCGCTAATTCCCGTTATCACCAAAGGCAGAGCTATATTTTCAAACACTGTCCTATCAAATAAAAGTTTAAAATCTTGAAAGACAAAGCCCATACTCCTACGATACAGTGCCATTTTATGCTCGTTCAAATGCGTTATTTCTTTATTATCAATAAAAATAGTTCCCATAGTCGGAATCTCTTCCCGATATAACAATTTTAGAATTGTAGATTTTCCAGCGCCCGAAGGCCCAGCAAGAAAGACAAATTCCCCTTTGGCTATTTCAATATTTATATCATCCAGTGCTTTAATATTTTTTTCGTAAACTTTAAAAACCCTATTGAATTTTATCATTTCCCTTCCAGCTCTTCTTCGGAAAAAGGTTCAGGATTGAAAACATTTTTAATCCCGTTTTGTGCCAGATAGGTTTTTAATTCTTCTTGTTGTTCCGGTTCGCCGTGGACAAGGAAAACTTTTTTCAACCTGCCTCCGACAGCCGCGGTCTTAATAAATTCCGTGAGGGCCTTTTGGTCAGCGTGTCCGCTGAACTCGTTTACTATTTCAACTTTAGCATTGACTGGGAACTCTTCTCCGAATATTTTTACTGTCTTTTCGCCTTCCACAAGCCGCCTGCCCAATGTATTCGCCGCCTGAAACCCCACTATCATTATCGTATTTTTGGCACTTGTAATGTTGTTTTTCAAATGGTGGAGTATTCTGCCCGCTTCGCACATCCCCGTAGCAGACAAAATAATACACGGTTCTTCAATTTCATTTAAGGCCTTGGACTCATCCACCGAGTTTGTGTAAGACACCAGTTTTGAATGAAAAGGATTTTGATTATTAACGACAAAGTCCATCATATCCTTGTCAAAGACCTCTGCGTGTTTTTTAAAAACTTCAGTCACTTTTACGGTGAGCGGACTATCTACATATATGCGCATTGCTGGAATTTTCTTTTCCGTATAGAGCCGATTTAAAACATACAACACTTCCTGTGCCCTTTCCACTGCAAACACAGGCACTATCAACTTTCCGCCTTTTTTGTAAGTATCGTTTACCACTCCTGCCATGCGGTCAAACACCAGCGTAATATCATTATGTAATCTACCGCCGTAGGTACTTTCAATTATTAGATAATCCACATCGGATATTTTGTCAGGATCTTGCAACATAGGAAGATTTTTTCTTCCCAGGTCTCCCGTATAGCCAAGCTTCACTGTCTTTTCCCCATCTTTTATAGACAATACTGTCAATGCCGAACCTAAAATATGCCCAGCATTTAAAAAATATGCGCTTATATCTTCACCTAATTTAAATTGTTCTCCCATACTGACAGTATTAAAATGCGTAAGACTTTCCACTGCGTCTGCCTCAGTATACAAGGTTTCAAAAGGAGTTTTTCCTTGCTTTATTCTTTTTTTATTTACAAACTCCACATCTTTAAGTTGAACATGGGCGCTGTCCGGAAGCATAAGCTCGCAGAGTTCCTTAGTCGCATATGTGCTATACACGCTCCCAGTAAAGCCTTTTTTTATTAAGGTGGGCACATTTCCCGAATGGTCTATATGTGCGTGCGATAAAATCATGGCATTTATACTTGCTGGTGTGAAAGGGAAATTTCTATTGGTTTCAAAACTTTCTTTTCTTTTTCCCTGTTTCATCCCGCAGTCAAGCAACACTTTAAAACCATCTTTTTCCAAAATATGCATGGAACCCGTGACTTCTCTTGCCGCTCCTGCAAATTTTAATTTTATCATTTTTTCTCCGTTACTGAGTTTTTGGTCTGCGTCTTTAAGTAGCAAACACTTTGTTCATATTATACATTTCTTTATTTACTTTTCTTTCTTTTCCAATCAATTTAGAGACCTCAGCGATTGATAATTTACTGCCGTTCATTCCTACCATTTTCGACTGCCCTTTTTTAAGTTTCAGAAGGGTCTTCACCGCTTCATAGCCATAGGTCAATCCAAGTTTTCTTGTAAAAGCTGTGGGGGTGCCTCCGCGTTGTATATACCCCAGCACCGAATACCTTACTTCCATACCTATTATTTTTTCCATTTCTGGCGCCATTTTAGCAGCAGACCCAGCGCCTTCCGCCATTACCACTATGCTACTATTTTTTCCACGATTAATCCCTGCCCGTAAAAACTTGCACAATTTAAGCAAGTTTACATCGTCTTTAAACTCTGGAATTAAAATAGCTTCTGCACCTCCGGTGAGGCCTATTTCAAGCGCCAAAAAACCGTGTTCCCTGCCCATAACTTCCACCACAAATATTCTTTCGTGAGAAGCCGCTGTATCGCGTATGCGGTCTATCGCATCGAGCCCTGTATTAACCGCAGTATCAAACCCCACAGTATAATCAGTCCCATAAACATCATTGTCTATTGAGGCTGGAATAAAAGCCGAGGGAATTAAACTTTCTTTTGTAATGGTGTACATTCCTTCTCTGGACCCATCTCCACCTATGACTACTATCCCATCAATTCTGCGCGCTTTTAAAAAAGCATAAGCAATTTGTCTATTATTTTTTTCGTGGAAGGCCTTAGCGCGCACCGTGCGTAAAATTGTCCCGCCGCGGTTAATTATTCCGCTCACACTTGTGGATTTCATTTCGACAAACTGATTTTTAATAAGTCCGGTATAACCTTCCTCTACTCCAAACACTTCCACCCCAGCCGAAATACCAGAACGCACTACAGCTCTTATGGCGGCATTCATACCGGGGGCGTCTCCCCCCGTGGTGATCACAGCAATTCTTTTCATTATGTCCTCCGGTGCTATTTTTTGCCAACTGTTTAAACAAAAACATAACAAACCTTCTATAATATACAATAAAACATGCAAAAAAAACAGATTAAAACACAAGAGAGTTTTTATTAGTTGAGAGTGTCACACGGGTTTTAATTGCGGAAGTTAAAAGTTCCTCTTAAGGATTTAAACTGCCCTGCCTATAGCCATCCATATCCAAAGCTACAAACTTGTAGCCAAGTTTGTGAAGTTTTTCAGATATAAGG
>CAILUR010000142.1 GCA_903837445.1 uncultured bacterium
AGTTATTCAGGGTTATAGATTTATAATTGCTGTAAATATTGCTACATCAATGAGCACCACAGGCGCATATTTGGAAATAGATAATTTAGAAACTTACTAAGATATATTTTAAAAAGGGATGGTGTAAAAACCATCCCTTTTTAAATTTTTAGGACTTATACCGCGGGGAGTATATCGCGGACATTTCTTTAAAAGAGGTGAACTGTGAAAAAAGGTATTTTACTTACGGTGTTAGTGCTTCTGATTTCGTCCGTGTTCTTAATTTCGTGTTCCGCAAAGAAACCTGCCGACAACAAGACCACCATTAGGTTTATGTTTTGGGGAGATTTAGAAGAAATAAAAATCATTACGGATACGATAGCCAGATTTGAAAAAGCGTATCCAGATCTGACTGTCAGCGCAGAACGCGCTCCCAGCTCTGGCACAAGCTATATGGACAAAGTAGTCACCCAGATAGCAGGCGGAGTGGCACCAGATGTTATTTTCTTATCTTCAGATAACTGCGTAACTTTTGCTATAAAAGATCTTATGATGGATCTTAAACCGTTTGTGGAAAAAGACAAATTTCCAATTGACGGCTTTTACGAGAGCATCACAAACAGATTTGATTATAACGGAAAACTTATAGCCATACCACGCGACATAGCTCCTGTGGCTTGTCTGTATTACAATAAAAAACTCTTTGATGAAGCCAAGCTTCCTTATCCAAAAGATAACTGGACCTGGAAAGACTTAAGAGCCAATGCTAAGAAATTGACAAAAGTGGATAAAGCTACAGGACAGATAATTCAGTTTGGGTTATGCGAGGATTGGAATCTGTGGGACGCTTATGTACTTGCCAATGGTGGTTCGTATGCTGACAATATACAGAATCCGACAAGATGCACGCTTGATTCCAAAAATGCTATTGAAGCTATTAAGTTCAGAAAAGAACTTGTGTACAAAGATAAAGTTATGCCGAGCCCAGCGCAGTTGTCGTCTATGGGCGGAGTAGGGACCTCTGATATGTTTGTGTCATCAAAGGCAGCTATGTTTTTCTCAGGGATATGGAAGACGCCTATGTTTAGACAGATAAAAGATTTTGATTGGGATATAGCACTTTTCCCAAAAGGCCCTATGGCTAAAAAACCGGGTTATCCTGGAGGCGGTTCAGGTTATGGTATTCTCAAGAGCACAAAGCATTCCGAAGAAGCTTGGAAGCTTGTGACTTTTTTGTCAGGGGAAGAGGGACAAAAACAGCTTGCCCAGACAGGACTGGCACAGCCTGCGATAAAGGCTATGGCTGAGTCACCAGAGTTTCTTGATGGAAAAGATCCAAAAAATAAAAAGATTCTTCTTCAGGCCAGCAAATATATTGTATACACTCCATTTATGGACGAGTGGTCGGAATTGCTCGCAAAATATATAGGGCCTGATATGGATCCTATCTGGTTTGACAAAGAAAAAGAACCTATTGATAAGCTTATGAAAAGAATTGTAAAAAACGGAAATGAAGCAATTTTTGGCGCAAGAAAAAAAGCCGCCGTGGCAGCCGAAAAAAAATAAGTAATTCTGAAAGCGAAAAAGGGCGGGGATATATTTCCCGCCCTTTTTTATATAATTGTACTTAAACGGTTAACCAAAGTGAAGGTCTTTTAATATACTAAATCTGTGGAGGTTTCTATGTCTCGTTTTAAAGAAGTGGGAGTTTCGTATTTCTCAAATCGTTTTTCAGACCATTTTAAAAAAGACCTAATAGACCTAAAACGAGATGGTTTTAATTCTATTCTGCACACCTACTCTGAAGAAGATTTTAAATGGAGTCAGGGGAATGTCGCGGATATGTGTAAACTTTCAAAAGACAAAGGCTTCAAAGTGTGGATAGACCCTTGGGCAGTACTGAGAATCTTTGGCGGGGAATCACTCTCGTGGTGGTTGCTCGCAAATCCTGATATCTGGCAGGTAATGTCTGACGGGCAAAGCGAACCTATGGCGTGTTTTAATAATCCTAAGACCCTTAGCTTAATGAAAGAGTGGATTGACTCTGCTATGAAAATGGAAATAGATACGGTTATGTGGGATGAACCGCATTTTGCTATAAAAAATTGGATAATGGCAAAAGGGAAAAATCTTATATGGGGTTGTCGTTGCGCTATTTGCCAAAAAAAGTTTGAAAAAAAATATAATAAAAAAATGCCGGTAAACTTTGATCAAGAAGTTACTGATTTTAGAAGTAATTCGATAAAAGAGTTTTTGACCAAGCTCAGCTTGTATGTCAGAGAAATAAAAGGCAAAACCATAAAAATATCCACTGTCCTTGTAAGTATAGAAAACGCTATGAAACGCGGGGCGTCTTTTGAAGATATGGCAAAAATAAAAGAAGTGGATGATTTGGGGGTGGACCCTTACTGGTTTTGGATGGACCCTAAACCGAATGTCTATGAACATAATTATAAGTTTGCAAAATTGATAACGGATATTTGTAAACAATATAAAAAAGAATCTCATTTTTGGTTACAAGGTTTTAGAATCCCCAAAGGCAGAGAAGGGGAACTCACTACAGCCATACAAGCCGCCAAAGATTCGGGCGTGGATAAGTTTTGGGTATGGGGCTATCAGGGCTGTCATATGATGTCCAGTTTAGCTTCTGGCGATCCGAAAAAAGTATGGCAAACAATAGTAAAGGAATTGAAAAAATAGTTTCAGCTTTTAATTTAACCCATAATAATAAAAGGAAAAAATATGTCTAAATTAAACTTAAGTAAAACAGTAATCGGAT
>CAILUR010000143.1 GCA_903837445.1 uncultured bacterium
CCCAAGCAACCATGACAAACATGACAATGATGGGTGGTGATACCGGTACCCAAAACATGGACGAACACAACCCAGATGCAGAGTATAAATTGCAAGCTCTCCAACAATTTCAAGATTTCTAGGTCCCCCACCACCACAGCATTCCCGTAATTTTCTACATGGAAATGTCGTCCGAGCGGTCCAGCTATCGCATATATAAATTCGCCTTCTTTCAAAGCCGCAAGTTTCATAGTAGATAACCCTACGACCATATAAATAATATAAACTATATTTTTACTTCTATCCCAATCATAAATAGTAAGAGGAATTCTTTCGCCTGTTTCATCTGGAATAACTATCACAAAGTTTCCCGCTTTGCAGTTTTTTACCACATGTGCGGCCTCTATCCCCATAAGCATAATATCTTTGGTGAGTTCTTTTACTTTCGTAATTTTATACATACACACTCCTTTTTCGTATTCAGAAATCTATTCTTCTGATTTGCGAAAAATTATACTACACTTTCATTTTGTTTTATACAAGAATTCCGCGTTTGATATATTCCGTATGCAGGAGTTCGTGAGATAAGTGTCCCAACGGTTCTTTTAAAAAGTCTTTATACAAGACCGCCACTTCAGGATTTTCGTGGGACTTACGCAGGCCTTTATTTTTATCTTCGCTATATATTGATTCAGCGCGTTTTTTTCTTATCGCCCAAGTGGTGGGTATGGGTTGTCCGCCGCCGCCTATACAACCCCCTGGACAAGTCATAACTTCAATAAAAGCGTAAGGCGAGGTCCCTGCTTTTATCTGTTCGAGGAGTTTGCGCGCATTTGCTAAAGTGTGTGCTACCGCGACTTTTACTTTCATTCCGTTGATATCAAGTTCGGCTTCCTTTATGCCTTCCATACCACGGACCACTGTCAGGTCAAGTGATGGTAAAGCAGTCCCTGTCAAAACTTCATAAGCAGTTCTTAGTGCCGCTTCCATAACTCCGCCAGTAGCACCGAAAATAACCGCAGCGCCAGTAGAGGCGCCTAAAGGACTATCAAACTCTTCATTAGGTAATTCCGCGAACTGAATGCCTGTCTCTTTAAACATTCTGGCGAGTTCTCTTGTCGTGAGCACATAATCTACATCATAAAATTTATCATTTTCAGTGAGCGCCATTTTGTTTTTCCAATAGTCAAACGCCCCCATCATTTCTGGTCTTTTGGCTTCATATTTTTTTGCAGTGCACGGCATAATAGACACCACTACTACATTCCTCGGATCCAAACCCATTTTTTCAGCATAGAAAGATTTTGCTAAAGCTCCGAACATTTGTTGTGGTGATTTACAAGTGGAAAGGTTTCCAAGTTGTTCTGGAAAAAAATGTTCTATAAACTTTATCCAACCTGGAGAGCAAGAAGTAATCATAGGCAAGGTGCCACCGGTTTTTATTCTTTTTATCAATTCGTGCCCTTCTTCCATAATGGTAAGATCTGCGGAAAAATCAGTATCAAACACTTTGCTAAACCCAAGCCGTCTGAGGGCTGCTACCATTTTTCCAGTCACGAGGGCACCTGCGCCCATACCCATAGCTTCGCCTATCCCTACGCGTATCGCTGGAGCGGTCTGTACAATTACTGTTTTACCAGAAGCTTGCAAGGCAGTAAAAACTGCAGCGGTGTCATCTCTTTCTACTATGGCCCCAGTTGGGCAAACTATGGCGCATTGCCCACAGTTCACACAGACCGAATTTCCCAGGCCCTTATCCATAAATGTGGTGACTTTACTTTTTAGTCCTCTGTTCGCCACATTTATCGCGTGCACTGTCTGCACCGCCGAACATATTTTTACGCATCTGCCACAAAGAATACATTTATTCGGATCTCTGACCAGTGATGGCGAAGTAGTGTCAATGGCATCTATTTTTTTTGTCCTGACATAGCGTGTTTCTTTTATTCCCATTACCTGCGAGATTTCTTGTAGTTCACAATTTTGATTTCTCCCACAGGTCAGACATTCGTTAGGATGATTGGCGAGTAAAAGTTCTACATTTGTTTTTCTCGCGTCCATAACTTTTTTTGAATTGGTGGTGATTTCCATAGCTTCATTTGCCTGCTGAACGCAAGACCGCACCAGAGCTCGTGCCCCTTTTACTTCCACCACACAGACTCCACAAGAGGCATTATCCGCCACATCTTCCATATAACAAAGATGCGGAATATTTACTCCGGCTTTTTTACAGGCATTCAATATGGTCTGGCCTTTGTCTACCTGATAGTCCTTGCCGTTTACTTTTATATTAATTTTTTCCATTTTTATTTTCTCCTCAATGTGGTTTTAATTAGTTTCTTTTACATCGCAACGCAGACAACGGTTCACTTCGCCTCTGGCCTGTTCGCCAGTATAACCGGTAAGGACTTCCTGAAAGTTTGATTTTCTTTCGGCGACTGGAACATGTTTACTGTGATTCATTCCTGCCCCCTGCGGTTCAAGCGGCACTTCATTTTTAAATTCAAACTTTTTAATGAGCTTTGCGAACCGACTGACTTTCATAAGTGCAAAATCTATAGCTTCAGAAGCTTTTTTTGCTATCCCCATAGCTTCTGCCGCTGTTGCTGGACCTGTCACCGCATCCCCTATCGCATATATTTTAGGATTGGCAGTGACATAAGTATATTTATCAGTTTTTATAGTGCCGTTTTTGTTTGTCTCTATGCCTAGGTCTTTTGCGAAAACAGAGTCCACTTTTTCGCCTATGGCAAGAATCACCGTATCAAAATCAAGCGTTTCTGTGTCTTTTGTCGCTACAGGTTTTCTTCTCCCTGATTCATCAAACCCACCGGCAATCATTTTTATTATTTCTAAGCCTTTTACATTGCCTTTCCCATCATCTATTATTTTATTTGGTCCTGACATAAATTTAAACTTTATCCCTTCAGCTTCAGCTTCCTGTATTTCGGTCTCGTTTGCCGGCATAGCATCTTTACCTCTGCGGTAAACTACTGTCACTTCAGCCCCCAACCTCATAGTAGTTCTGGCCGCATCTATCGCCACATTTCCAGCGCCGATTATCGCTACTTTTTTCCCAAGCTTAGGTGCCGTGCCCAGTGTAAAATCTTCGAGGAATTTGTAGCCAGGAATTACCCCGTTAAGAGTTTTACCCACTATGTCCAGTTCCTGATCTTTTTCCGCACCGACGGCCACTAAGACCATATCATTTTGTTCTTCAAGTTTTTTGAAAGAAATATCTTTGCCTATGACAGTGTTGTATTTAAATTTTACTCCTAACTTTTCAAACATTTTTAGTTCGTGCTCAAGGACATCTTTCGGCAAGCGATAGGCAGGAATTCCATAGTAAAGGACTCCGCCACCTTTCGCGTGTGAATCATATACCGTGACCTCGTGTCCAAGCCGCACAAGATAAAAAGCCGCTGTCAACCCTGCTGGGCCTGCACCTACTATGGCAATTTTTTTACCAGTTGCGGTAAGTTTTTCGGCTATGAGCGCATCATAGGTCATTTGTTCTTTTCCCATTTTATACATAGTGTCAGCGAGATAGCGATGTATCTCACCCTGTGCTACTGGTTCGTCTATGGTCTCTCTCCTGCACTGCATTTGACAGTGAAAGTGGCATATCCGACCAAGCGAGCCCGGTAGCGGGTTATCGCGAAGCGTCAATTCAAAAGCTTCTTCAAGGCGGTTTTCTTTTATCAGTTGGAGATATCCAGGAATATTCATATGCATAGGACAACTATTCTCGCAAAGTGCTGAGAAAAGTTTATCACACACTCCAGAGTCACATCTCTTTTCCACTATATGTTTTTCATATTCATCTCGGAAATATTTTATCGTAGTCAGGACTGGATTTGCACTGGTCTGCCCAAGCCCACAAAGAGACGAATCTCTAATGATAGGTGCGAGTCTTTCAAGCGTTTCCAAATCTTCTTTCACTGCCTGTCCTCGGGTAATTTTATTTAATATGGCAAGCGACTGCGAAAGCCCTTCCCTGCACGGAGTACATTTACCGCAGGATTCCGAAGAAGTAAACTCTACAAAATAGCGTGCCACATCCACCATACAATTTTCCTGATCCATTACCACCATACCGCCCGAACCCATAATAGCACCTAAAGCATTGAGGGACTCATAGTCCACTGCCGTGCCAAAATGTTGGACAGGAATACAGCCACCTGATGGTCCGCCTGTCTGCACTGAGCGAATTTTCTTTTTAGTGCCTGTCCCTCCGCCCATTTCATAAATTATATTTTCAAGCAAAGTGCCAAGAGGCAACTCTACAAGCCCTGTATTTTTTATTTTTCCTACAAGTGAAAATACTTTTGTGCCCGAAGAGGTCGGGGTGCCTGTCTTCGTAAACTCATCTCCCCCGTTCAAAACTATAACAGGGATATTGCACCAAGTTTCTACATTATTAATATTAGTGGGTTTTCCCCAAAGGCCTTTTTGTGCAGGAAACGGCGGTCTGGGAATGGGTCTTCCTGCTTTCCCTTCTATAGAGGCAATGAGGGCGGTTTCTTCGCCACAAACAAAAGCTCCTGCGCCTTCTACATATTCAAGTTCAAAATTAAAATTGGTGCCCAATATATTATTTCCCAAAAAGCCCTCTGCTTTTGCCTGTGCTATAGCTTTTATAAGTCGCTCGACAGCCAGCGGATACTCGGCTCTTATATAGAACACGCCTTTTGATGCGCCCATAACAAAAGCGCCTATTATCATTCCTTCAATAAGACTATGTGGGTCGCTTTCTATTTCGTTCCTGTTCATATACGCCCCTGGGTCGCCTTCATCCGCATTACAAATTATATATTTCTGGTCCGCTGTCACCTGTTTCATAAGTTCCCATTTTTTTCCAGTGGGGAAACCTGCTCCGCCGCGTCCACGCAATTTTGATTTTTTCACTTCGTCAAGAACTGCTTCTTCTTTCATTTGCGTCAGCGCTTTCACAAGCGCCTGATAGCCACCGACGGCAATATACTCTTCTATATCTTCTGGATTTATTATGCCAGAATCACGGAGCACTATTTTTTTCTGTCCTTTGAAAAAAGCCAACTCGTTCCAAGAAGGCACTTCTGGAAACCCTTTTCCATATTTAATCTTTGAGGTTAAAAAATCCCACTCCTCTATTTTACAAATGGCTTTTCTTAAAGGCATTACGCCTTTGACTAAGCTTTCTACTATTTCTTTTGCATCGTTCACAGTCACTTTGTTCCATATGATTAGAGGCTGGCCTGGAAGATATATATTTACAAAAGGTTCTTCTGCACAAAAACCAAAGCACCCTGTAGGCGAAAGCTTCGCTTTTAGGTTTTTTTCTTTTACTAACTTTTCAAAAGCCAAATATAAGGCCTCCGCCCCACCGCAGGTGCCCATTCCTACATTTATCATAGGCGTATCTGGCAATATTTTTTTTAGGGCTTTTTTTTGTAGTTCGTCGAGTGATTTTTTATCAGTAATTTTCATTTAATTTTTTCCCCCTTTGGCGACAATGGCTACCAGTTTTTGTAATTTTGTCACCGTCATATGACTATGAATAACTTCGTCGATAGCCACCACAGGCGCCAAAGCGCATTGCCCGAAACAAGCGACTGTGCGTATGGTAAATTTATTATCTGGCGTGGTAAAAGAAGGTTCTCCGTCTTCCAGTTCTTTTGAGCCGCCCATAAGCATTCCAATATCATCCAAAAGCGCCTTTGACCCTCTGGTGTGGCAGGCTGTGCCACGACACACAGTAATAGTATGATCGCCTTGGGGTTTGAGATTGAAAAAAGAATAGAAAGTAATTATGTTATAAATTTTTGAAAGGGGGACTCCTGTCTGGACCGCTATATGATTTAGCGCCGCCTCCGGAAGAAACTGATGTTCTATTGTCTTTTGAGCTTCTTCAAGGATATTTAATATCTCGCCCTGTTTTCCTTTATTTTTTATGATAATTTCATCTAACTTTTTCAAGTCGATTTTTGTTTCGGTAGCCTTAGTCATATTTTTCTCCTTTTTTGAGCGCTTCTTTAATATGTGAAATAAATCACATTTAATTATTAGATTTTACTAAAATAGTGATATATTGTCAATATTCTTTATCATAAATTATATATATCACACGCAAAACCCCAGTATTATATAACCATTTTGGTAGTATTGCATCAAGCAAAGCACATTTTTCAATATTTTGGGAGTAAAAAGGAAATTGCTTTAGACATAAAAAAAACGGGCTTTTCAGCCCGTTTTTTGTTGTTTATTGTTTATATACTTTATTTTTTAGGTTTCTTTTTATACGCCTCTATTGTTTCTTCGTATCTCGTTATCATTTTCTTTGCCATAGCTTCTGCACTCCATTCCTTAGCATATTCAAAGGCCTCTTTCTTTTTCGCCTCGTAAAATGGTTTATCTTCAAGCATTTTCATAACTGCAGTGTAGAATTCGTTCACATCATTTTTCACAAGGATTCCGCCTTTGTCCCCTTTCATAACCTCGGCTACACCCATTTCTCCAACTGCCACTACAGGCGTCCCTACAGCCATAGCTTCGGTGACTACCAGTCCCTGTGTTTCCGTGATTGAGGCAAAGGTGAAAAGGTCTGCTGCGGCATAACAGTTCACCCAATCCTGTGGCTCAAAATATCCCAAGAATATGCAGTTGTCAAAAACACCTTTTTCTTTTGCGGCTTTTTTTACAGCCTCTTCAGCCGGACCTTTCCCTGCGATTATGAGTTTGGTGTCAGGTCTCACTTTTAAAACCATTTTCAAAACATCAAACAGAAAAGGAATATTTTTTTCGTGCGCTACTCTGCCCATAAAAAGAAAGACAGTGGTACTCTCAGCTATTTTATTTTTTTTTCTAAAATCTTCTCTGCTGAAATTTTTAAACTTGTCAATCTTTATACCTGTAGGATTGACTTCCACTCGGGATTTAATACCATAGCCCAACATTGCTTCCTTCATTTGCGTGGAAGGAGAAATATTTATATCCATTTTATCACAATACCATTTGCTAAAGGTCTTTGAAATCCAAATGGCAATCACTTTTGGAATAAACTTTACATAGTGCACATAGGAAGCAAAAAGCGTGTGATAAGTATGCGCTATAGGGCACTGTAATTCTTTTGCCCATTTTATGGCCTCAAAACCTAGAGTAAAAGGCGTCTGAGTGTGGATAATGTCAAACTTTTGTGAAAGAATTCTTTCTTTTATTATCTGTTTTGAAATTGGATTATGCGTGTTTGGAAGCCTATCTTCCGGATCAAAAAATAAATAGTTTGATTTTATTCTTATATTGAAAGGGTCTTTTTCTTCATACTCCGGGAAATCCGGCGCTACGATATATACTTCGTGTCCCATTTTTCTAAACTCTACCGCAAAGGTATCTATAGATGTCACTACTCCGTTAATTCTCGGTTTATATGTGTCCGTTACCAGAGCTATTTTCATAAGAGTCTCCTTTTATTTTTAATATATGTGCACATTTTATTTTCTCTTTTCCTGTGTTATTTTTTCCCAAGCGTCTCTTGCCAGATTTTCTATATTAGAAAAATTTGAAATCTGCTGGTGTTGCACAGCCCTGGCAAACCATTTCACTGCTTCGTTATTGTCGCCCAACCTCCTGTTCAATTCTCCTATCATATATATAATTCCCGGTTCGCCAAGTTTTTCTGGTACGAAAGACCC